>CALVSU010000001.1 GCA_944359385.1 uncultured Clostridia bacterium
TTTCAAGACTGACGCCATCGACCACTCTGCCAACCTTCCGTATGCAGTCATCTTCTTTTGCTGATGGCGTTTCAGACTTTTTAATTGTAGCAAAGTTACCCGTTTTTGTCAATCGTTTGTTTTTGACTGAATAGCTCAAAGAGAAATTTCTTGACAAATTTTTTGCATTTGACTATACTTTTAAAAATGGACATACCGATGCCGAATGCAAAGATAAGGGGTCGTGTGTCAAAAACCCGAAAGGAAGGAACGGAAATGAAAATTCTTGTCGCCGGATTGGGGCTTATGGGCGGCTCGATGGCGAAATCGTTGAAAAGGGCGGGTTATTCTGTCGACGGATTTGATCGGAGGGAAGTGCTTTCGCTTGCGGTCAAAGAGGGGGCTATCGCAGCCGTTGCGGAAGATTTTTCGGTATACGATATCGTGTTTGTCGCACTGCCGCCGGAGGCGGCTATCCGTTTCATCGACGAAACCCGATTTGCACAAAATGCGGTGGTCGCGGATATCTGCGGCGTGAAAGGCGAGGTGGAGAGCGCTGTGTACGCCAAACCGCGCAATTTCCGCTATGTCGGGTGCCATCCTATGACGGGTAAAGAAGTTTCGGGTTATCGGAATTCCGCAGAGGACCTTTTCGACGGAGCGAGCATGATCGTGACGGAGAACGAGAAAACGGACGAAGATGCCGTGCGGCTTTTGGAAGATATCTTTGTCAAAATGGGTTTCGGGCTCATCAGGCACTGTACCGCGCAATATCATGATAAAAAAATTGCATATACTTCACAGCTTGCGCATGTAGTGAGCAACGCGTATGTGAAAAGCAGAACGGCGGACGGGTATGTCGGGTTTACGGGCGGCAGCTTTCAGGACATGACCCGTATCGCAGGTGTGGACGAAAAGGTGTGGACGCAGCTGTATTTTTACAATCGCGAAAATCTGGCGGAAGAGCTGGAAACATTGCTCTTTGAACTCGGGAAATACGCCGACGCTCTAAGACGCGGAGACAGGGAGGCGTTTGCGGCTCTTTTAAAGGAAGGAAGGGAGCGAAAGGAAAAACTCGACAGGGAAAAATAGGCTGACCGCGGCAGTGATGAAACTGCCGCGATTTGTTTTACAATGCGGCGTAATTGTGTTATAATATGGAACGTAAAGTTTTTTGGTTTGATCGAACGTGCCCATGAAGAAGTATAAAGTTTTTTTGAGCGCGGAATCTGAAGAGGGAAGAGAGTCCTTTTGCGCGGTCGCGGAGAGATCCTGTGGCAAGAACGGAGACGAGTTTGTGTTTTCGGGGAGAGACGGGCAATACCGCATTTTACTCGGGGAGAGAGTCGTCATTTCGCGGACGGGCGAGCTTGCTTACAGACTGACGCTCGATGCTTCGGAGCAGACGCAAGCCGTTCTTCAAACTGCTTTTGGGGAAATACCCGTCGGGGTGAGAGCGGAGCGTCTTTCCGTGCGTTCGCGCGGCGAATCCTTTTTTTTGAAGGCGGAGTATATTTTGTCTTTCCCGGATTTCACGCAAAAACATAGAATCGTTTTCACGGCAAAAGAGTAAGCGGGATTTGTCGCCGTTTTTTATTTTCCAAAAAGGGGCAGGCAATGTTTGCCGCCGCCTTTATCCGATATGGGGGGGAGTATATGCGAATCGAATATTTCGGACATTCCTGTTTTCGTTTTACGGAAGACCGTAAGAGTTTTCTCACCGATCCTTTTACGCGTATCGGTTATGAACTGCCGCGCGTTTCGGCGGATTTTGTGACGGTGAGCCACGGGCATTTCGACCATAATTATCTTGCGGGCGTGTCGGGCATGCCGAAGGTCATCGATCGTGCGGGAGAATTTGCCGCGGGCGGCGTGAAAATTACGGGTATAGACTGCGCGCACGACGATAAGGCAGGTGCGCTGCGCGGCGGGAACATCGCTTTCACTTATGATTTCGGCGGGTTCACCGTTTGTCATCTCGGCGATCTCGGCGAAACTTTTTCCGAAGAGAGGGCGAGTCGGTTCGGGCATCCCGATGTCTTATTGATTCCGGTCGGCGGGACATATACCATCGATGCGCGCGAAGCGGTTCGATATATACAGGCGATCGGCCCGAAGGTCGTCATTCCGATGCACTATCGCACGGAGCGCTGTACATTGGATATAGCGCCGCTTTCCGATTTTATTGGCGCGTTCGGCAAAGAGCGCGTCTGCGGTCCGGAAGCATTTTTTGACAGCGGACACATAGAGAATGATATGAAAAAAGCACTCGTTTTGGAGGTTTGCGGGAGTGAGTGATCTATTGCAGAAGTATGCATCCGTCGCCGAATATCTCGACGGGCTGAGCGTATATGAAGTGCGCAACATCGCAAGGGAGTTGGGCGTGCGTTCGCCTACGACGGAAAAGAAGGGAGAATTGATCGAACAGATCGTCATGGTGGCGGCAGGGCTGGTTTCTCCGCTGGGGAAAATGACGAACAAAGGCGCGCCGCCAAAAGCGGCAAAGGTGTCTGAAAACATTCTTTCTGAGATCAAAAGCCGTATTGCGGCTGTAAAGAATGCCGAGCCTTATCCCGTGCCCGATGAGGAAACGGCGCGGGGAGAGATCATACGATTCAGCGATCCCGACGGGGAAGAAAGAGGGTATGACGAAGTCTATACGGGCGTGCTCGAAATGCATCCGCAGGGTTACGGCTTTTTGCGCGCGGAAAATTGTCAGCCGGGCAAGAAAGACGTATTTGTGGCAGGGCCCGTTATTCGCAAATACGGTCTCAGATGCGGGGATTTTATCAGCGGATATGTCAGGCAGAACAGAGAGAGCGGTTCTCCCGCATTGGAAGAGCTTGCTTCGGTAAACGGGAGATTGCCCGTATCTGCTCGCAACAGAGAGGATTTTGATGACATGACCCCCCGCTATCCCGATGAGCGCATTGAGCTGGGCGGGAAAGGTAAGTTATCTCTTCGCTGTATCGATCTGATGTGTCCGATCGGGAAGGGGCAGCGCGGACTGATCGTGTCGCCGCCGAAAGCGGGAAAGACGACCCTGCTGAAAGATATTGCGGGCGCGATCGCGGAAGAGCATCCGGACATCCACCTCATCGTCCTGCTCATCGACGAGCGCCCCGAAGAAGTGACGGATATAAGGGAATGTCTTCCCAAAGCGGAGATCGTGTATTCCACTTTTGACGAATCTGCGGAACATCACGTCGGTGTTTCCAAACTTATTCTGGAACGGGCGAAGCGTCTTGCCGAATCGGGCAGAGATGTCGTGCTGTTGCTCGATTCCATTACCAAACTTGCGCGCGCATATAATAATACGGTCACGCCTTCGGGAAAGATCCTTTCGGGCGGCATGGATCCGGCCGCGCTGATCGCGCCGAAAAAGTTTTTCGGCGCGGCGAGGAATTTCGGCGAAAAAGGCTCTCTGACCGTTCTCGCTACGGCGCTCGTCGATACAGGCAGCAGGCTTGACGACGTGATCTATGAAGAGTTCAAAGGCACGGGAAACATGGAGATCCATCTTTCGCGCGACCTTGCCGAACGGAGGGTGTTCCCTGCGATCGACGTTTACCGTTCGGGTACGAGGAAAGAAGAATTGCTCCTCAGCGAGAAAGAACTTGCCTGCGCTTATGCGGTACGGCGTGTTTTCCACAAAGACAATGCGACGGAAGGGCTTTTCGGGCTGATGAACAAGACGAAAAACAACGAAGAACTGATTGCCACATCGGACGAATGGGCGAAAATCTATAAAACACAGAGGTGAAAATTATGTCTGAATACTATATCGGGATCGATTTCGGCGGTATGAGCGCGAAGGCCGGTTTGTTTGATGCAAAATCCAAGCTGATCGCGAAAGATACCGTCAAGACTTCCAAAGACGACAACTATGTAACGACCGTCGCGAAAATGGCGCAACTCGTGAAGAAGCTTTGCGAAGATAACGACATTTCCCTCAAAAAGGTCAGGCGCGTCGGGCTCGCGTCTCCCGGCGTGATCGACAGTCAGAAAGGCGTCGTCGTGCGCTGGGGGAATTATAATTGGTCGGACAGACCTCTCGCCAAAGATATGAGCGAGTCGCTCGGGCTGGAAGTGCGCGTCGTGAACGACGCGAATGCCGCCGCCTACGGCGAAGCGGTGTACGGCGCGGCGAAAGAATACGCTTCCAGCGTGTTCATCACGCTCGGCACGGGCGTGGGGAGCGGCATTATTCTGGACGGCAAGCTGTTCGAAGGTTCCTGCGGCGCAGGCGCCGAAGCCGGTCACATGGTCATTCAGACGGGCGGCGTTCCCTGCGGCTGCGGGAGAAGGGGGTGTTTCGAGCAGTATGCCTCCGCGTCGGCGCTCATCAGGGATACGAAACGCGCCATGTTCGAAGATAAAGAGAGCATGATGTGGGAACTTGTCGGCAAAGATCCTGAAAAAGTAGACGGAAAGACGGCGTTTTCCGCCGCAAAGGCGGGCGACGCCGCGGCGCAGACGGTCGTCAAAAATTACATCATGTATCTCGGCGAAGGGATCCTGAACCTCGTCAATATCTTCCGCCCCGAGGCGGTCATCATCGGCGGCGGCGTGTGCAACGAGGGAGAATATCTCCTTGCACCGCTCAGAAAATACGTCGGTGAGCGCCTGTATGTCGGCTGTGACCGCGTGCCGCTCACGATCAACCGTGCGGCGCTCGGCAACGACGCGGGCATTTACGGCGCACTCGCATTTGCGATGGATTGATTTGATTATGTTCCGAAAGAAGAAGACACTCGCTCTCGCGCTCGGCAGCGGCGGTGCAAAAGGAATGGCGCACGTAGGCGCCTTGCAGGCGCTCGAAGAGTGCGGCGTGCATTTTTCCGCCGTGGCGGGCACGTCTATCGGCAGTATCGTCGGCGCGTTTTATGCAAAGGGATATTCCCCGCGGGACATATCCGAGCTTTTGCGAAGGTTGGATTATAAGAGCATGGCGATATCCGTTCTGACGGCGGGATCCAATCTTTCCGTGCGCAACCTCATCGATTCCATGCTGGACGAAAGCTGTTTTTCCGATCTTACGCTGCCCTTTGCGGCGGTGGCGACAGAGATCTCGAACGGGGAAGAAAAGGTGTTCCGTTCGGGCAGGATCGCGGACGCCGTGCTCGCGTCTTCCGCGATGCCGCCATTTTTCAAGGGCGTGGAGATCGACGGCAAAATGTACATGGACGGCGCTTTCGTGAATGCAGTTCCCGCCGACGTGGCGAGGACGCTGGGCGGCGATTTCGTGATCGGCATCTCGCTGTCGCCAGCCAAAAGTTACGAAAGGACTGAATTTGTCCTCAGGAACGGGGAAAAGAAAGTGTGTATGCAAAAGGGTGTGCATAACTGTGATTTCCTTCTCGAACCGGATCTTTCCGCATACGGAGCGACGGACGTGTTTTCCGCGCCTGTGATGTACGATATCGGCTACGAATGCGCGATGCGCCATGCGGACGAGATCCTCGGCGCTTTGCGTGCAAACGCGGTACGGTTCTGAATCAGGGGCGTGCCTGGCTTACAGGGTGCGCACCGAGTTTCATTGTTACTTGATTTTTACGGATGAAGAAAAGAGATTTTGCCGCCGCGGAAGCGGCGGTTTCCGATAAACGCAGAAAAAAGAAGAAGATCCGTGCGGCAGCGATCACTGCGGCGGTCGCCGTGTCTGTCGCTCTGTGCTTGGTTCTGATCAATTTCTGCTATTTTCCGCTCGGCTATCTTTGGGTCAAGTTTTCCAATCCTAAGATCGCGGCAAGGCGCGAAGGGGATTTGCGCGTGCATTTTGTCGATGTCGGACAGGGAGACGCGATCATTGCGGAACTGCCTGACGGCAAGACGATGCTGATCGACGGCGGCGTGGGAGATTACGATTCGAAGAGCGCGCTCCTTCGCTACATCAATGCGCTTGGCATCGGTAAATTTGATTATCTCATGCTGACGCATCCCGATGCCGATCACGCAGGCGGATTGGATGACGTACTCAGATGTTTCGGAGCGGAAAAGGCGTTTATCCCGTATGTGACCGAATATGACGAGGACTCCGCTTACGGGCAATTTCTCGACGAACTTTCAAAAATCGATTGCGACGTCAAAGTGTCATGCACCTATCAGACCATACTTTCCGATACTTCGGAATTTTTCTATTACATGATGATATTGTCTCCTTTTCAGCAGGGCATTGATGGCAGTTATTACGAAGCGGCGAACGCGCAGGGAGCTACGGACGAAGATCAGAATGCTGCTTCAGCCGTTCTTTGGCTGGAGTACGCGGGCAGGCGCATCCTCTTTACGGGTGATATTACTTCGGAAGTGGAGGAAGACCTTTGCGAACAATACGAGACATTGGGAGAAGAGTGTTTTCTTTTGCAGGCGGAAACGATCTGGGGCGAACAGGTGACGCTGACTCCCGAACTGGATAAGCTGGATTTTCTCAAAGTCGCGCATCACGGTTCGGCTTCTTCCACGAGCGAAAGGTTTTTGCAGCTCACGACGCCCGAAGCAGCGTTTATCAGCGTGGGCGTCGGGAATATGTACAACCACCCGTCGCAGGAGACGTTGAAAAGACTGAACGGTGCGGGAACGGACGTTTACAGGACGGACGAACTGGGCAGCGTGATTCTCACGATCGATCGGGAAGGCGGATATGCCGTCGATCATATCGGCCGCGCCTAAACGGGCGGCAACGGAGGTATTTTATGAAACTGACAACGGCGGGTGAGTCGCACGGCAGGGCGCTCACGGCGATCATCGAAGGATTGCCTTCCAATCTTGAAATAGACGTCCATGAGATCAACCGTTATCTTGCGCTCAGGCAGGGCGGTTACGGTCGGGGCGCACGGCAGAAGATCGAATCGGACAAAGCGGAGATCTTATCGGGTGTGCGCGACAGAAAGACGCTGGGCAGCCCCGTCTGCATCTGCGTCGAAAACAAAGATTATAAAAACTGGGAAGAATATATGTCGCCCTACGGGGCGGACGTTTCCGCGCGCAGGCTTACAAAGGTGCGCCCGGGACATGCGGATCTGTCGGGCGTTCTCAAATACGACCAGACGGATGCGCGCAATATTCTCGAACGTGCTTCCGCGCGGGAGACGGCGGTGCGCGTCGCGGCGGGAACGGTCGCGAGGATGTTCCTGCGCGCGCTCGGCGTGGAGGTCGAGGGGTATGTGCGCAGCGTCGAGCAGATCTGCGACGATCGGGAATACACCTTCGATGAGATCCGTGCGGCGAAATCTTCCGAGCTGTTCATGCCCGATCCCGCGTTTACCGAAGCGGCGAAAAAGCGGCTGGATGAGATCAGGGACGCAAAGGACACGGCGGGCGGCGTTATCGAGGTGCGCGTGAAAGGGCTGAAAAGCGGCTTCGGGAGCTGTATGACGTATGCGGACAAGCTGGATGCGCATCTTGCCTGTGCGGTCATGAGCGTGCAGGCGATCAAGGGCGTGGAGATCGGGCTCGGGTTTGAGGCGGCGCGCTGTGCAGGCAGCCGCGTGCACGACGAGATCTTTTACAAAGACGGTGCGTTCGTGCGGAAGACGAACAACGCGGGCGGCATAGAAGGGGGGATGTCCAACGGAGAGGAGATCGTGATCCGCGCCGCGATGAAACCCATTCCGACCCTCATGCGCGGGCTTGATACTGTCGATCTCGAAACGAAGGAAGCCTGCCGCGCCGCGACGGAACGCAGCGACGTGTGCGCGATCTGTGCGTGCGACGTCATACTCGAAAGCGTCGTCTGCTTTGCGCTGGCTGAGAAAATACTCGAAAGGCTGGGCGGCGACAATATGCGCGACGTAAAGGCGCGCTACGATCTTCTTCCCTGAAAGGACAAACATATGCAGATCATAGAGGTGAAAACAAAATCCCGCCCGAGCACCGTGTATTGCGGCGCAGGGGCGGCGGAAAAGATCGGAGAGGTCACGCGCGGCAAACAGCTGTTCGTGCTGACCGACACGAACGTATACCGTTTGTACAAAGAGTTTATCGAAGAGAAATTTCCCGCGGCGGCCCTTTGCGTCGTACCCGCGGGCGAAAAACATAAAAACCGCCATACCCTGTTTTTTATTTTGGATAAGATGCTGGACGCACGCCTGCGCCGCAATGCGATGCTGGTCGCGCTCGGCGGCGGCGTCGTCGGAGATATGGGCGGGCTTGCGGCGTCTCTTTATATGCGCGGTATCTCCGCCGTGCAGGTGCCGACCACCTTGCTCGCGCAGGTGGATTCTTCCGTCGGCGGCAAAACCGCGATCGATCATCGCGGCGTCAAAAACGTGATCGGGGCATTTTACCAGCCGCAAACGGTGATCTGCGACCCGCTTTTTCTTAGAACACTCCCGAAACGGGAACTTCGCTGCGGCATCGGGGAGATCATCAAGACGGGGGCGCTCGACAAAGGCGTCTACGAAAAGCTGAAAGCCGGCGAGAACAGGCTCTTCAATCTTTCCTTTCTGGAGGAGATCACGGCAGATTGCGTGCGGTTCAAGGCGGGCGTTGTGGAGAAGGACGAGTGCGAGAAGAGCGGACTCCGAAAGAGCCTGAACATGGGGCACACCACGGGGCACGCGCTCGAACTTTTTTACGGACGGCGCTCGCACGGCGCGTATGTGCTCATCGGTATGTATTTCGAGAGCCTGATCGCGGAGCGCGAAGGGATATTGGCGCACGCGTATGCGGAGGCATTGCGCGCCCTGATCGGCAAAGCGGTGACGCTGCCGCATTTTGAAAATATCGGCGAGGCGGCGCGGGTCGCGTTGTACGACAAAAAGAACGAAGGCGGGGACGAAATTTCCCTGATCGTACCCAAAGACGTCGGGGCGTATGCGGAATTGCGTCTGCCTGTCGGGCGGTATATCGCATATTTGCAGGAGATCGGCGGAGGGATCGCATGAAGATCGGAGCACGAAAGGAGTTTTGCGGGGAGTTTATCATCCCGGGAGATAAATCGATCACGCACCGCGCGATCATGTTCAATGCGGCGGCTTCGGGCGAAGCGGCCGTCACCAATGCGCTGATGGGCGAGGACTGTCTGTCCACGGCGGCGTGTATGCGCGCGCTGGGCGCGGAAGTGGCTGTGGAAGGGGATACGATCCGCGTCAGAGGAGCGGAAACATTCCGCGATGCGGAATGCTATTGCGGCAACAGCGGCACGACCATGCGCCTTCTGATGGGGCTCGTTGCGGGCAGAAATGTGAATGTCGTGCTCACGGGAGACCCTTCACTTTCTGCAAGGCCCATGGAGCGGGTCGCAAAGCCGTTGCGCCTTCTGGGTGCGGACATCCGCACGGAGGGCGGCAAGGCGCCCGTGACGATCGGAAAGACAAAGCTGACGGGCAGGGAAGTGGATACCGCGGTGCCGAGCGCGCAGGTCAAAAGCGCGCTGATCCTGGCGGCGCTGGGCGCCGACGGGGAGACGTTCGTACACGAAGCGGTGAAAACGCGCGACCATACCGAGCGGATGCTCGCGGCGATGGGAGCGGATCTCTGCGTGCTCGGCAACGCCGTCCGCGTCAAAAAGAGCCGTCTTAAATGCGCGGACGTGGAGGTTCCCGGCGACATCTCGAGCGCGGCGTATTTCATGGCGCTCGGCGCTCTGCGCGGCGAAACGCTGTGCAGAAACGTCGGGATAAATCCCACGAGAACGGGCATTCTGACCGTATTTGACCGCATGGGTGTGGAGTATGCACTGGAAAACAAGCGCATGGTCTGCGGCGAGCCCGTCGCGGATATCCGTGTCAGGAAATCGGCACTCAAAGCGGTGAACATATCGGGCGACATCATGCCCGCGCTCATCGACGAATTGCCCGTCATTGCCGTGCTCTGCGCTTATGCGGAAGGAGAAAGCGTGATCACGGGCGCGGAGGAACTGCGCGTCAAAGAGAGCGACAGGATCCGCACGACGGCGGAGATGCTCTCCGCGTTCGGCGGGGATATCCGCGAGAGGGAAGACGGGTTTGTGATTCGCGGAAAAAAATCTCTGCTCGGCGGCAATGCGGACTCTCATCTCGATCACCGCATCGCGATGAGCGCGGCGGTCGCGCTCGCGGCGAGCGAACAGGGCGGGGAGATCAGAAACGCGGAATGCGTGAATATATCCTTCCCCGGGTTTTATTCCATGCTCGGCTGAAAGAGGGAAGGGAAGAAAGGAGAAGACAAAAAATGCTGAAACTTGCGCTCATCGGGAAAGACGTATCAAAGTCGGACAGCGCCAAAATGCACATATTCGATATGAAGGGATTGGGCAGCGAATGTTCTTACGAACTCATCTCCTGCTCCAAGGAAGGATTTGACGACGCGGCAAAAAAATTGCTTGCGGAATACGACGCGTTCAACGTGACCATACCTTATAAGCTGGACATCATCCCATATTTGAAAAGGCTGGAAGGGGATGCGGCGGTGTTCGGCGCGGTCAACACGGTCAAAGACGGCGTGGGGTACAATACCGACGGCGCAGGGTTTTCGCTCATGCTGGAAAACAACGGAATATACCCGAAGGGGAAAAAAGCGCTCGTGCTCGGCGCGGGCGGTGCGGGCAGGAGCGTCGCGAAAAAACTGCTGGATGCGGGCGCGGAAGTTTTTGTGTATGACCTCAAAAAGGAAAACGCCGACGCACTGGCGCAGGAATTTGCGGGCGTTCGCGTCAAAGAGACGCTGACTGCGGAGCCGTACGATCTCATCGTAAACGTCACGGGTGTCGGTATGCACAAGACGGAGGGCGTTTCGCCGGTAGGCGCGGACATTCTCCAAGGGGCAAAATACGCGGTCGATCTTATCTATTATCCGAGAAAGAGCGAGTTTTTGCGCATTGCGGAGAGTCTCGGCAAACCCATCGTGAACGGCGAGGGGATGCTTTTCTATCAGGCGTATTTTGCGGATTGCATCATTCTGGGCAGGGAGCCTTCCGCCGAAGAGGCGAAAGCGCTTTTTGAAAAATATTCGGAAGAGGAGAGGGACAGATGAAACTTCTCGTTTTGAACGGCGTCAACCTGAACATGACGGGGCGGCGCGAAAAATCTGTATACGGCGTGCAGACGCTGGACGACATCAACGCGGAGATCGCGGCGTTCTGCAAGGCGCGCGGCGCGGAATGCGAATTTTTCCAGAGCAATCTCGAAGGAGAACTTTGCACAAAGATCCAGGAATCGGATGCCGACGGGATCATTCTCAACGCAGGTGCGTTCACGCATTACAGCTATGCACTGCGCGACGCGATCGCGTCCGTTTCCACGCCCGTCGTGGAAGTGCATATGTCCAACGTACACGCCCGCGAAGAATTCAGACACAAATCTGTGATTTCCGAAGTCTGCAGAGGGACGATCCTCGGATTCGGGAAAAACAGTTATATCCTTGCGGCGGAGAGCTTTTTATTATGAACATCGTTTTATGCGGAATGATGGGCGCGGGCAAGACGAGCGTCGGCATCAAGATCGCCGATCTTACGGGGATGCGCTGGTACGATACGGACGAGCTCATCGTGCAGAAATACGGCAAGATCCCCGCGATCTTTGAATTTTACGGGGAAGAACGTTTCCGCGAGATGGAATCGGAGATCGTGCGCGGGATATCGGAGGAGGACAACGCCGTCATTTCGACGGGCGGCGGATGTGTCCTGCGCCCCGAAAACAGCGCCGCGCTCAAAAAACACGGCAAGATTATTTTTTTGAAGGTGGATATTGCCGTGCTCTTCGAGCGCACGGGGCATACGAGCGACGATCGTCCGCTCCTGAAAAACACGACTTTCGACAAGATGAAAGAACTGCTCGATTATCGCACGCCGATCTATGAGAGCTGTGCCGATCACACGATCGACACCAACGGCAAAGACATCGAACAGGTCGCACGCGAGATTTGCGCCGTGTGCGGCATTCCCGTGATCGCATGAGCACGGTGCTTGTTACGGGCGCGTCGCGCGGCATCGGCAGGGAGATCGCGGTTGCTTTTGCCGAGGCGGGGCACGACGTCGCCTTCTGTTTTTCGAAGGACAAAGCGGGCGCCGAAGAGACGGCGCGCCTGATCCGCGCGGCGGGCGGAGAAGCATTGCCTTTTTTTGCCGACGTCTCCGATGAAAAGCAGGTGGAGGAGATGTTCTCCGCGCTTTTGGGACTGGAGATCGTCGTCAACAATGCGGGGATCTCTCTGTTTTCCGAAATCGCCAAAACTTCGCTGTCCGACTGGGAGCGGGTGTTCGCGGTCAATGTGCGCGGCGCCTTTTTGTGTACGCGCGCGGCGATTCCCAAACTTCTGAAACGCGGGGGCGGATGCATCGTCAACGTCTCTTCCATGTGGGGGGAAGCGGGCGCATCCTGCGAGTCCGCCTATTCGGCGAGCAAAGCCGCGCTCATCGGGTTTACGAAGGCGGCGGCAAAAGAACTTGCCCCGTCCGGAATACGCGTCAACTGCGTCGCACCCGGCATCATCGATACGGAGATGAACGCACATCTGAGCCGCGAGGAACGTGAAGCGTTTGTCTGCGAGAACGTGCCTCTTCTGCGCGAAGGGACGGCGGGCGAAGTTGCCCGCGCGGTGCTTTTTCTTGCAAAGCATCCGTATATAACGGGCGAAGTGTTGCGCGTAAACGGTGGCGCGGTCATCTGAATATCGAGTCTGCGCTTATTGCATCCGTATATGACGGGCGAAGTGTTGCGCGTAAACGGGGGCGCGATCGTCTTCATATCCCGGCGGCGCACATTTTTCGCGAAAATATGCGTTTTGCCGTATAAAAATCAAAAAAATTGCAAAAAAGAAAAGGGTTTTTTCATTTTTTGTCTAAATAATTTAATGGCGGGGTCATCGGAGACGGCGGCAAAATCTGCTTGCCGCATTAGCGCGGATCTTTCCCCGCTGCGGCACATGAAAATTTCCGATTCTGTCAAACAGCGTACTTTTGCGAAAGAAAGAGCTTTTTTTTCGCCGTATGCGTGTCTTTCCGAAAACACGCGCGGGAGAGCGCGCGACGAAAAACCATGCGATATGCGCACCGATTTTCAGCGCGATCGGGACAGGATCATTTACAGCAAGGCGTTTCTGCGTCTGAAAAACAAGACGCAGGTCTTTTTTTCTCCCGAAGGGGATCATTTCCGCACGCGCATGACGCATACGATCGACGTATCGCAGATCGCGCGCTCCATCGTGCGGAGTCTTGCGCTCAATGAGGACCTAGCCGAAGCCATCGCGCTCGGGCACGATCTCGGGCACACGCCGTTCGGGCATGCGGGCGAGCGGGTGCTCAACAGTCTTTCGCCTTTCGGGTTTGCGCACAACGAGCAGTCTCTGCGCGTCGTCGACGTGCTGGAAAAGGACGGAAAGGGACTCAATCTCACCTTCGAAGTGCGTGACGGCATCGTGAACCATAAAAAGAGCGGGAATCCTGCCACGCTGGAAGGGAAGGCTGTATCTCTTGCCGACCGCATTGCCTACGTCAACCATGACATCGAAGACGCCATCCGCGCGGGGCTTTTGAGAGAGGACGAGCTTCCCCAAAAAGAGATCTCCGTGCTTGGCGGGTCTTCGCGCGACAGGATCAACACGATGATCACCTCTATTTACGAGAACAGCGAAGGCAAAAACGAAGTAAAAATGGGCGAACGGGAAGCGGAGGCGCTGGAAAATCTGCGCGCTTTCATGTTCGACAAAGTGTACATCACCGAGCAGTCGATGAAGGAAGAGGAGCGGGCAAAGCGCATGCTTTCGGCGATGTACGAT
Organism: uncultured Clostridia bacterium; assembly: GCA_944359385.1. GTDB lineage: Bacteria > Bacillota > Clostridia > Christensenellales > Borkfalkiaceae > Borkfalkia. Next base: position 13,675 of record CALVSU010000001.1, read on the forward strand.
TATTTCAGAAAACAAAAGGACAAGCTGCCCGCCTTCTATCTTTCGCTTACGGACAAATATCCGCTCGAACAGGTCATCTGCGACTATCTTTCCTCCATGACGGACAAGTATGCGGTGGCGGTGTTCAACAATATCTTCATTCCCAAAAGCTGGGGAATGACGGAGCAAGACCTGAATCAATGACAGCGCCGCACAAAAATGCGGCAGCCGCGCGCGGCGCGGCGGAGGGGCAAGATGCCGAACGGGCTCGACAGTGAATTTCTGGCAAAACTGAAAAGCAAGAACGATATCGTCGAAGTGATCGGCAATTACGTGTCTTTGGAGAAAAAGGGGAGCAACTACTGGGCTTGCTGTCCTTTTCATCATGAAAAGACCCCGTCTTTTTCCGTCAATTCCATCGATCAGTATTACCATTGTTTCGGTTGCGGCGTGAGCGGAGACGTGATCACCTTTGTCCGCGAGATCGAGTCGGTCGACTTTGTCGACGCCGTGAAGATCCTTGCCGAACGTGTAAAAATGCCCCTTCCCGACATCAACTTCGATTCGGAAAAGACGATCGAACAGAAGCGCAGGCGCGACGCCGTTTTGAAGATCCTGCGTGAATCAGCGCATTTTTATTTGCACAACCTCAATTCCGGCAGGGCGGACGCGCACGTGCAGTATATTCTGGACAGAAAGCTCTCTTCTTCGACCGTCCGCAAATTCGGTCTGGGCGCGTCGCTGGATTTCAAGTCGCTCCCCGAGTACCTTCTCGACAAAGGGTACAGGCGCGACGATATCCTCGAAAGCGGAGCCGTCACCGAAACGGATAAAAACAGGCTCATCGACGCGCAGGGGGGGAGGCTGATCTTTCCCATCATCAATGCGTTCGACGACGTTGTCGCTTTCGGCGGCAGGGTGCTTGAAAAGACGGATTTCGCAAAATACAAAAACACGAAAGAGACTATCGTTTTCAACAAGAGCAAAAATCTTTATAATATCAACCTGCTCAAAAAGCAAAAGAAGGCGGCGGGGCTGAAAAACATCGTTATGGTCGAAGGGTATATGGACACCATTTCCCTCTGGCAGGCGGGATTTTACAACGTGGTCGCGAGCATGGGCACCTCCCTCACCAAGGAGCAGGCGCGCCTTGCCAAACGGTATGCGGACGACGTTCTCATCAGTTACGACGGAGACTTCGCGGGGCAGAAAGGCGCGATCCGCGGGCTGGAGATCCTGCGCGACGAAGGGGTGAACGTGCGCGTCGTTGCGCTTCCCGAAGGGCTGGACCCCGACGACGTCGTGAAAAAATACGGCAACGACGGGTATCAGAAATGTCTGGACGAGGCGATGCCCCTCATCGATTTCAAGCTCAACGTGCTGGGCAGGAATTACGATCTCACAAAGACGGAGGAAAAGCGCGAATACATCGCGCAGGCGCTCAAAGTTATCAAAGAAGCGGAGAGCGAGAGCGTCCGGGAAGACCTTTTGAAAACATTGCGGGACAAGACGGGCATGACCTTCGAATCGCTCAGGAGAGATCTGGATAATGCGCCTTCGGCGCCCGTCGTGCGCGAAGCGCCCGAGCCCGTTCGCAATGACGACGGCGCGGACAGAAATGTCAAAGCGTGTCGTTTTATCCTTGCTTCGGTGCTTTTCAACGCGAAATATGCGCGGAATTTTGATCTTGAAGGTGTCAAATTTGACAATAATGTGCATAATATCATCGCGCAGTACATCAAGGGACGAAAAAAGAACGGAGAAAATGTCCGTGCGAGCGATCTTTTCGAGATTTTTGACGAAAATACGCCCGAGCTTTCGGCGATCCTGGATCTGAGCATGGGCGACAGTTTCGAGGGGTACGGCGCGGCAAAATATTTTGAAGACTGCGTGAAGACGCTGGAGCGGCAGAAGATCGAAGACGAGCTGAAACGGCTCAGCGCGGCTTGCGACGCGGAGACAGAGCTGGACAAGAAAAGACAGCTCACGCGCAGTATTTTAGAACTTACAAAGCAACTTAAAAATTTTTAACATAAGCGGAGGATAAACAAGCAAGCATGAGCGTATCCGAACAGAAACTCAACGAAATACTCAAACAGATCATCGGAGAATATCGCCAAAAAGGCAGCATATCGACCAACGTGCTCTGCGACATACTCGAAAAGATCGATACCAATCCCGATCAGATCGATTACATCTACAAATCGATCGGTGAGGCGGGTATTCAGATCGTCGACGAGGACGAACGCGACCGCGAGTTGTTCGAGCAGGCCCTTCGTGACATCGGGCTGGACGACCCCGTCAAGATGTACCTGAAAGACATCGGCAGGGTGCCTCTTCTTTCTGCGGACGAAGAGATCGATCTGGCGCGCCGTATGCAGGAAGGCGACGAGGCGGCGAAAAAGCGCCTTTCCGAGGCGAACCTCAGGCTGGTCGTATCTATCGCAAAGCGCTACGTGGGCAGGGGTATGCTCTTCCTCGATCTCATACAGGAAGGTAACCTCGGTCTCATGAAAGCCGTGGAAAAATTCGATTATCAGAAGGGATTCAAGTTTTCGACGTATGCGACCTGGTGGATCCGCCAGGCGATCACGCGCGCCATTGCCGACCAGGCGAGGACCATCCGTATTCCCGTGCACATGGTGGAAACGATCAACCGCCTGACCCGCGCTTCCAGGATCCTTTTGCAGCAGCTCGGGCGCGAGCCTACGCCCGCGGAGATCGCGGAAGAGCTGAATATGCCCGAAGACCGCGTCAGAGAGATCCAGAAGATCGCGCAGGATCCCGTTTCGCTGGAAACGCCGATCGGCGAGGAAGAGGATTCGCATCTCGGCGATTTTATCGAGGACGACCGCGCGACCACGCCGAGCGATTCGGTCGCGTTCACTATGCTCAAAGAACAGCTTCTGGGTGTTTTGGACACGCTCACGCCGCGCGAAGAGAAGGTCTTGCGTCTGCGTTACGGTATCGACGACGGGAAGCCCCGCACGCTCGAAGAGGTGGGTAAAGAGTTCAATGTGACCCGTGAGCGTATTCGCCAGATCGAAGCGAAGGCGCTTCGCAAACTGCGCCATCCCAGCCGCAGCAAGAAGCTGAAAGATTTTCTCGACTGATGAAAAGGACGAAGCGGCTTTCCGTTTTATGCGGCGAGCTGGAAGCGTGTACGTTGTTTGCCGACGTAGGCTGCGATCACGGTTACTGCACCGAATATATGCTGAAAAACGGGCTGTGCCGCAGGGCGCAGATTTCGGATATCAGCGCGAAGAGCCTGAAAAAAGCGGAGGACCTTCTCGCTTCTTACATAGAACGCGGCGACGCAGTCGCGATCGTGTGCGCGGGGCTTGAAAAGATCGACAGATCGACTGATCTTGTGCTGATTGCGGGCATGGGCGGCGAGGAGATCGTAAAAATATTGGAAGAGGGATTCCTGCCCGAAAAACTCCTGTTGCAGCCGATGAAAAACGCCGACAAGGTACGCGCGTTTCTCTTGTCAAAAGGGTACGGTATCTGCAGGGATTACACCTTTTTTGCCGAGGGCAAGTTTTACGACGTGATCAAAGCGTGTAAGGGCGCGCCTTCGGCATACACGGAAGACATGATCCTGTTCGGGGGGGACAATCTGATAAGTCCCCGCGCGGATTTTCTCAAAAAACTTGAAAAGGAGATCCGGCTCAACGAACTTTGGCTGCAAGAAGCGAAAGAAGGGCGAGAAAACATTCTCGCGCGCCTTCGGAAACTGAGAGGGATTTACGATGAAACTTGTGGACGTTTACGCGAAAATTGACGGGGCATACCCCAAGAAGCTCAGCGACGAATATGTGGCGGCGTTCGGCGGTCACGACAACAGCGGCATTCTGATCGACACGGGCGCCGACATAACGGGGGCTGTGTTTTCTCTCGATCTGTCGGAGGGTGCGATCGCCTGCGCGAAGGCGCGCGGCGCAAATCTGATCGTCACCCATCATCCCGCGATCTTTTTTCCCGTTTCGCGCCTTTCTGTCGAAGATCCCGTCGGCGCGCGGCTGATCGCCTGCGTACAAGGCGGTATCAGCGTCGTTTCCATGCACCTCAATCTCGATTGCGCGCCCGAAGGCATCGATATGTGGCTTGCAAAGGGCATCGGCTGCAAGACAAATGTTGCGCCGCTCGAATGCACGGACGGCGGCGGATACGGGAGGATTTATGAGATAGAACCCTGTTCGTTTGCGGCGTTCGGTGAGAGGCTGAAAAGGGAATTTTCGGCAACCCGCTTGCTTACATACGGAAAAGAGGGCGAGATCGGGCGCGTGGCGTCCTTTTGCGGCGCGGGCGTGGATGCCGCGGCGGTCGCCGCGGCAAAGAGGTGCGGCGCGGACGTCATCGTCTCGTCCGACGTCAAACATAATTTTATATGCGATATTCTCGAATCGGGAATGCGGCTGGCTGTGCTGACGCATTATGCGGGAGAGAATTACGGATTCAAAAAAATTTATCAGAGTCTTTGCGGAAAACTCGGCGTGCCTGCGGCATATTATGAAGACGGGTTCATGCTTTGATTTGAGGGAGGTATACAATGATAGATGCAATGCTGAAATACCAGGAAACGGACGGAAAACTTCGCGCCGTCGAACAGGAGATCGCGGCGACGGAAGAGCGCAAGAAGTATATGACCGCGCGCAAATTCCTTGAAAAAGCGCCCGAAAAACTGGAAGCGCTCGATGCGCGCGCCGTCGAATTCAAGAGGATCTTCGAGCGGCTGGAGCAGAAATACGCCGAGATCGCCGACACGATCAAGGACTACGAAAACCTCGACGAAATGGTAGACGAACAGGGCGGGGAAATTTCTTTTTATAAGAAAAACGCGGCGGCGATCGCGGACAATCTCAAAAGCCTGAGGGCAGAGATCAACAAGCTTGTCCAGCAGATCGAAAAGACCGCCGCCGAATATGCAGCGGCAAAAAAACAGACGATCGCCATGCAAAAGCAGTACAAGGAATATAAAGAGAAATACGCGGCGGTCAAGGAATCCCGCGCGGCGGAGATCGCCGCGATCGAAGCGGAACTCGCCAAGATCGGTAAAGATATCCCTGCCGAGACTCTCGACAAATATAAAGCGAAACGGAAAGAAAAGATTTTTCCCGTCATTGTAGAAGTGAACGGAAATCGTTGCCCGCAGTGCGGTATGGAACTTTCCATTGCCGAGATCTCGAAGCTGACGGACGGGCGGTACATTGAATGCGACAGCTGCCGCCGTATTTTATTCAAAAGAAAATAAATCTTCGGACAGAGTAAACTTTTTGACGGACGACGCACGCGCCGCAATATTTGCGGCGCGTGCGTCGTTTTTTAATATTATACTTTTTTTCGCTCTATCGGCAGGCAGATTTCTATATACCGTGTTTTCTCGCGCGGATGAGCGGGGCGCCAATGCATAATGGTAAGTTCGGGTGCACGGCAGAAAACATAATCATTCAGCAGATTTTCGCTTTCCGCGATTTTTTGGCGCATCTCGATGTAATCCTGCACGGGTCTCTTCTTTTTGGGCGTTTTGAAAATGAGGTAAGTCTGTTCGGGGATGACGATCGTTTCGAAGTGCATTTCTTCCATAAAACCTACTCCTGTCACCGTTTTGTCGTACAGCGCTTCTCTTGTCCATGCGTCGAGTTCGTATGCAATGTAAAAATCATATCCTTCATCGTCCGCGTTTGTTACAATGCAATAATCCTTTTCGTAGTCGGAGGAAGCGCCGAGCAAAAGCCATTGTTTTGCCCTCGTGCCCGTCATAAATCGTTCTTCCTGTTTTGCCCGTTCGGGACCATAGGGGACTCCGTGAAAGCGCGCTTTGTATCCGACCAGAATCAAAGCAGGTTTTTTTGCGATGACGCAGGAACTTTCAGCTCTCTCTGTCCATTCCGCACTTTTGCAGGAGTGTGTGGATTCTCTCGTCGGTTCGGCATGAGCACCGGGACTTTCGTTTCCGCCTGTCAGCTCGGTTCGCACACAGAGAGGGGAATAAATTTTTACGGAGCAGCCTTTCTTTGCCTGCGAAGGGCGGACGCCGTGGAATCTGAAAAAAGCACGCGAAAAACTTTCCGGTGTCTCGTATCCGTATTTCAGCGCGACGTCGATGACTTTTGCGCGAGGATTTGTAAGTTCCTGTCCTGCGAGCGACAGCCTTCGTCTTCTTATATATTCTGCGGGCGAAACGCCGCATATGATGGAAAATGTCCGCTGAAAGTGATAACAAGACGAAAAAGCCTGTTTTGCAATTTGTGCGTAATCGAGATTTTCATCGATATGCAATTCGATGTAATCGATCGCCCTCTGTATACCTTCGGTCCAGTCCATATTTATCCCTCCGAATCTGCTGTAATCATTATAGCAAACCGTTCAAAATTTTTCCTGATATTTGTTGCTCTTTTCGGTTAGTTTTAGGTGTGCTGCAAAATTTTTATGTTTTCCGCGACGTTGTCGAGGGGAGGCGCGATCGCGTTGTAAGTCTTTGCGACATTTTGCAATTTGCAAAGTTTGCGGGGTTATGAAAAACGCCCCGAAAGCGATCGCTTTCGGGGCATTTCATTGTTTTGTTGTTACGGCTGAAACAAATTATTTGTTTTCGTCGTCAGTCTTGTTTTCTTCCGAGTTTTCCTCTGTTGCCGAAGCATCACTGTCGCCGTTTTCTTCGGTATCGGAGTTTTCTTCTTCCGCAGATTCGACTCTGTAAAGCTCTTCCGTGTCGATCTCGTCTTCATCGGGGAGAACGTCGGCTGCGCCTTCGTCTTTGTCTTCTTCCGCTTCAGCAAGTTTCAGTTTTCTGATATAGCGGGTGCGCTTTGCGTCGTACTGAGAAGTATGGCGTTTGTTGCGCTTGATGTTGGAAAGCAGCTTCTTGATGAGCATGGAGAGGAGCGTCAGGAAGAGAGCCGCGGCGAGCACGATCGAGGGGATAAGGAGCCACAGGTTTGCCGGGTTTCCGTTATCTGTCGTTGTATCCGTCGTATCGTCGTCCGTATCCGAAGTACTCGTCGATACGGCGATCTCGCTCGCGCCGTAATTCACGAAGGTGTTATATTCGATAAAGCCGTTTGTATCTCCGTTGTATTTCAGGAATGCGACCGTGTCCGAATAGCTCGAAGCGGTATAGTCGGCATACGGATCGCTCTCTCTTGTTTCCGGCGCGCTGTCTTCGTCGTAGGAAGCGTAATCTTTGCTGTCAAACAGGGAGAAGTGGTAATACATCAAAGAAGTTTCTGCATCGCTCGAACCGATGAATGCGGAAGCATCTTCGCGGTAAGCTTTTTTGATCGCGTCGAGCGTCGTGTAGTTGGTGCCGAAGGCGCCGTCTTCACCGAGACCGAGCAGGGCTTCTTCGAGCATTTCCGTGAAGCTCGTCGAATCCAGCGTTTCATAGCTCACTTTGTCGAAGATGACATAGCTTTCAGCAGCCATCTTGTCCGAACCGTCGCGGGAGCCGTTCCAGACTTCCAAACGGTAAGTCTTCGCTTCATTGCCCGAGGCAAGGAAGAAGTTGACATAGATCCACTGATTTGCGTTTTCGCTCGTGCCTTCGATGACCTGAACGAGTTCTTTGCCCGTTTCTGCCGCCTGCAGGGTAGCCGCGGCGAGTTTGTCCGCGTCGACGCCTGCCTGCGTGAAGTCTTTTACCTGAACGCTGTAGACGTCTTTGTCTTCGTCGTAATACCTGTAATAATTCTCGCCGTTCTTGTAGTAGACGACATTGTCGCTCGAATCGACGAGGTTGCCGTCTTCGTCCGTTTCATAGTTTGCGAGGTTTGCGAAGTAGGTGTCGCCCGTATGCTTTTCGGTTGTGGACCACAGGCCGTTGTCCTGTTTGTAGAAGAGGGTATCCGTCTTCGCGTTGAAAGCCTTGTCTTCGGGATCCACGGTCACGACGTTTCCGTCTTCGTCATACATATAGGAAACGCCGGAAGTGTATTTGAGGTTTTCGGTATATTTCGTTTCCGTATCGTCGTCGGAGGAAGCATCGATGAGATAGATATAAGCTTTCGCGCCTTCGCTGAGCTTGACGCGCAGATTGACCTGTGCATACGAAGAGGAGCTCAGCGAGCTTTCTGCGCCGACAAAGCCGTAAGAGTTGACCGCTTCCGCGAGGGAATTCACGATGAAGAGGGGTTGAGTGCTGTCTTTGCCGACGACGGTATTCCACCAGTTGTCTTTGTCGAGTGCAGGCGTGTAACTGCTGACGACCGTCTGCAACCATGCAGGTGCGCCCGTGTTGTCACCGTCGCCCCGGTAGTTGGCGCTGTATTTCTTGTTGAGAAGGCCTGCTTCGGCGTATTCGTTCACGCCTGTTTTGAGCTCGGAACCGCCGACATATTTGGAATTGCCGTACACGCCCGAATAGTTGCGCAGGTTTGCAAATCCGCTTTCGATCGCTGCGGAACCTTCCGTGCTCCCCGCATAGGCGGCGTCGTCGAACACGACGGTGGAATCGCTGTTGATCGGGCTGCCGACGAGGGAAACTTTCACGGCATATGTTCCCGTAGAGGCGAGAGAAAGTTCTTCGCTTTCGAGATAGGAGTATTCAAATCCCGTGAACGCCGCATAGCCGTCTCTGTAAGAGGAGAGGGTGGTGTCGGCGATCGAAGCGGGACCGAAGTTGAATTTCAGCGTAAAGGTGATTTTGTCGAGGTCAGTGTCGTTGGAAACGTACAGATAGCACTGCTGCCAGCCGTCAAAGATGTCTTCCTGTTTTCCGTTGTCGTCTTTGAGATCGATCGCCGTGAGAGTGGTCGTATCGACGGAGCCGATCGCCGTTTCTGTCTCGGAATCGACAAGGGTGACAGTTGCGCCCGTGCCGCCGCCCAGCTCGGAGGTTTTGACCCAGAAGCGGATCATCACCGCGTCGTCTTTGGCGACGGTGAACAGATTTGCGGCGGAGACGTTTGCGTTTGCAAGCGTTGCGGTGTAGGGGGCGCCTGCGCCGCTGTAAAGCATCAGATATTGTGCATCCGTTCCGAACAGGGATTCCGCTTTTTCAAAATCTTTTTGCACGGATGCGTCGTAAGCACCTTCCGCGAGGATGTTGGAGACGGATTTGACGCCCGACCTTGTCGCGTCGCCGCTGTCGCGCAGGAGCGCCGCGTCCGCCGCGCCCAGATAGTTATCGAGCGTGTAGGTCTTGCCGTTTTTGACCTGCGTGGTTTCTTTGACGGTGACGCCGCTGAGCGTAAAGGCGTTCACGTCGTTGCTGAACGTATCGAGATCGAGTGCGAATTTCTTATAGGATGAAGAGATCGAGTCGATCTTCATCGCACCGTCGGAATAAATGTCGAGAGCGTAATTCTGAATGTCGCTCGCCGCGGTCGCCGTGTCGTATTCGGCGGCGGTCATGACTTCATATTTCAGATCGTCGAAGAAAGCGTACCCTTGGACGTATTCGTAATTGGAATCGGAAACGTTGGTCGTCCTGCCCAGGCCGAGGTTGACGGTGAACGTCGTTGCGGCATAAGAGGACGCTTTGAGATATACGGTGTACTGTACCCAGCCGTTGTCGCTGTTCGCGGCATTGATCTTTTCCGTGTCGATGTTCTTGATGACGAGGGGATCCTGCGTGGAGCCGCCGACTGTATTGGTGATCTCCACATAGGCGCCTCTGTTGCCGTCGACGGGGGTGTTGTCGTTATAGGTGAGCCCGTATGTCTTTACCCAGACGGAAACCATGACTGCAGAGCCTGCCTGCACGGTGATGGAAGAAGCCGCGTATTTTGCCGCGGTGCCGTTGCCGTTCGAGCGGTAGTTGTGGAGCATGAGCACGTGCGTGCCGTTCTCTTCCTCTTCTTCCGCGGTAAAATGGGTTCCGGGATTTACTGCGTCGATCTCGGCGGCAGAGATGTTTTCATAGGTGATCGCATCGTCATCGTCGCCGCGTTTGGCGTCGGCCATGTCCCAGCCGGGAACGTCATAATCGCTGTCGATGTCGGTATAATATTCATCGGGCTGGTCTTCCGTGTTGTCTTCGTCCTGCTGTTTTTCGTATTCCGTTCTCGCATAGACAAATTTTTCTCCCCAGTTCACGGAAGTGTCGACAATGCCGGATTTGGAGAGGGAAGTGCTGCCTTGCGTGGAAGAAGTCCAGCTGTCGGGAGAGGCGATGAGGTATGCGCCGTCGCTGTCGTCGAAATATTCGAAATCTCCGTTGGCAAAGGTTTGCGTATCCGTCTTCTTTTCCGTTTCCTCTTCCTCTTCGGAAGAAGATCCCGAACAAGCGGAGAAGATGAGCGCGCAGGACGCGATCATCATGACGAAAGCCAGAATCCAGGTCGTGATTCTCAGTTTGCCAAGTTGTCTGATTTTTGCCATATAAAACACCTATACTGAAATTAAGAATTTTAACCGTACTCTTGCATTTGTGTAAAATCCAAAATCGTACTATCTTATTCTAATATAAAAGCCGATTAAAAGCAAGCGATAACGGTTAAAAAAACGTGAAAATTAAATTATTTTTCATCATTTGCGGCAAACTGTCTTTTAAAATGAAAGGAAAAGGAGAGCGTTCATGCATATGCGGAAAGATAAATTTGTTCTCGGTGCTGGAGGTCTGCTGACGGGCGCGGTCAACGGGCTTTTCGGCGGGGGCGGGGGGATGATCGTCGTTCCGTTCCTGACCGCGGTCGCGAAAAAGCCGCCGCTTTCCGCCCACGCGACGGCGATCCTCGTCATTCTGCCCGTCAGCCTCGTGAGCGGTATATTTTATCTGATCAACGGCTATTTTGACGCGGAAATGTTTGTCGCAATTTCCGCGGGCGTCACGTTCGGCGGCTTTTTAGGGGCGCGTGCGCTCAATTTGCTGTCGGCGGGTGAGGCGACGGTCATTTTTGCGGCAGTTATGTTCGCGGCGGGCATCCGCATGATTTTTTAATGTGTTCGGATCATCGCGGCGATACGGACAGTGTGTCTGACGAGCCGGTCAGAGCGTCGTTTTTGTCGTCTGCCGCCTGCCGCGGCTGCGTTTCAGCCGACGCCTTTTCCAAGGCAAAGTATCGGTTTTTTTGAAGGATAAAGGGAGGTCGTATGCGATTTTTGATCTATGTTGCCGCAGGTGTGCTCGGCGGCGTGCTCGGGGGTATGGGCATGGGCGGCGGCACCGTGCTGATTCCTATATTGACTATCTTCTGCGGGGTGGAACAGCATCTGGCGCAATCGGTGAACCTGGTCTCGTTTCTGCCGATGGCGCTCTTTTCCCTGAAAGTGCACTTTTCCAACGGGCTGGTGGACACGAAGGGGATACTTTGGCTGATCTTGCCCGCCGTGGTTTTGTCCGCGCTGGGCGGATTTTTTGTGAAGGAATTGTCGGGGGAGGCGCTTCGCGTTTCTTTCGGGGTGTTTTTGTGTCTGCTTGCCGTGTGGCAGGCGTATGCGGGAGCAAAGCAGATCGCACAGAGAAAAAAGACGGGCGGTTCGGGGAACCGTGAGAGCCCGGAAGATGCCTGAATTTATACGAATTTGTTTTGATATCCTTTACAATTTTTTCAAATCATGATAAAATTTTACTGTTGTATCACACCCTGAACGGTGCGAGCGAGTATCTATGGGAGGCAGAGTTTTGTTTACTTTTGCAAACGGGGTCCATCCGAAAGGCTGCAAGGAGCTTTCCGCGGGATCCGGGATCGGGCGCGGGCCCGAGCCGAAGAATGTATACGTGCCGCTGTCGCAGCACATCGGCGCCCCTGCGGTGCCCGTCGTGGAAGCGGGGGAGCGCGTTTTGTGCGGCCAGCTGATCGCAAAGGCGGCGGCGGGGCTTTCGGCGAATGTATATTCTCCCGTTTCGGGAACGATAAAAGGGGTCGTCGGGCACATTACGCTCTCGGGCAAAAAGAAAAATCACATACTGATCGAAAATGATTTTCTGGAAGAGAAGACTTTTCTTCCGCACATGGAAGAGATCACGGGAGAAAGCGTGCTGGCGCGCATTGCAGAGGCGGGTATCGTCGGCATGGGCGGCGCTGCGTTTCCCACGGCGGCGAAGCTGAACGTGCAGGGCAAAAACGTGGATTTTCTCGTGGTGAACGGCGCCGAATGCGAGCCGTACATCACCTGCGATTACCGTATCATGCTCGAATACGCGCAGGAATTTCTGCAAGGGGTGCGTTATTGCATGCTTGCGGCGGGGGTAAAGCGCGCGGTGATCGGCATAGAGGACAATAAAAAGGACGCGATCGCAAAGCTTTCTTCGCTCGCGGGGGACGGCGTCGCGGTAAAGGCGCTGAAAACCAAGTATCCGCAAGGCTCCGAAAAACAGCTCGTGTACAGCTGTCTGAAACGGGTGATTCCCGAAAACAAACTGCCGGCGGACGCGGGGGTGGTCGTTGTCAACGTGCATACGGCGCTCGCTGTGTATAAAGCGGTGGCGGAGGACACGCCCTGTTACGAACGTGTGATGACGGTGAGCGGAAAAGCCGTTGCGACCCCGAAAAATATCTGGGTGAAAAACGGCACGCTCTATCGCGACGTCGCGGCGTTTTGCGGCGCCGACGAGAACTGTGCGCGCATCGTTTCGGGCGGGCCGCTGATGGGCGAGCCCGTCTTTTCGCTCAAAGTCTGCACGGGGAAGGGGACTTCGTCCCTGCTGTTTCTGGACGAAAGCGAGTGCGAGAGCAAGAATGCGGAGCCGTGCATCGGCTGCGGCAGGTGCGTGCAGGCATGCCCGATGGGGCTTTCGCCCGTGTTCATCGAGCGTGCTTTGTTCGATAAAAATTATGAAGAAGCGGAGGCATACGGCGCGGCATACTGCATCGGCTGCGGGTGCTGTTCCTATGTCTGCCCCGCAAAGCGGTTCCTCGTGCAGAGCGTGAAACTCGCAAAGAAAGAGGTGCGCGCGCGCGCGGACAAAAAAAGGCGGGAGGCGGAGAAAAAGAATGGCTGAGATCAATCAATATAAAGTTGCCTGTTCCCCGCACAAGCTGGACGGCGCGACGACGCGGAGAGTGATGCTCGACGTCCTGATCGCCCTGTTGCCTTGTCTGGTGTGCGGCGTTGTCTTTTTCGGGCTGTACGCGCTGATGCTGGTCGTTATTTGCGTCGCCGCGTGTTTTGCGAGCGAACAGGTCTACAACCTCATCCGCAAAAAACCGTTCACGACCGATCTTTCCGCGCTCGTGACGGGCGTGATCCTCGGGCTGAATCTCCCGCCCCGCGCGCCGTGGTATATTCCCGTCGTCGGCGGCGTGTTTGCGATCGTCATCGTGAAAATGCTGTTCGGCGGGCTGGGAAAGAATTTTGCGAACCCCGCGGCGGCAGGGCGCGTGTTTTTGCTGCTCGCATACGGGAGCGCGATGACTTCCTTTATAGGCGCGGACATTGCAGGAAATATCCTTTCGGCGGACGTGACGACGGGCGCGACTTATTTAGGCGGCGGCGTCGGTGCGCTTGCCGACGGTTTTCTCGGCGCCGAAGGGTATTGGGGCTATGTTTTGCAGCTTTTTCTCGGAAAAGTCGGCGGCAGTATCGGTGAAACGAGCGCGCTCGCAGTCCTGATCGGCGGCGGATATCTCATTGCCCGCAGGGTCATCGATTGGCGCATTCCGCTCGTCTACCTGCTTACGGCGGCGGCAATGGCGCTGCTGTGTTACGGAAGCGCAAACGAGATCCTGCTCCAGCTCTTTTCGGGCGGTCTCATGTTCGGCGCATTCTTTATGGCGACCGATTATGCGACCTCTCCGAAATGGAAATACAATCGCGTTCTCTATGCGTTCGGCTTGGGTGTGATCACGGTCTTGATCAGGCGTTTCGGCTCTTATCCCGAGGGGACGTCTCTCGCGATCCTGTTCATGAATCTGCTCGTCCCGGCGATGGACAGGTTCCTCGTGCCCGTGCGGTTCGGTCAGACAACGAAAAAAGGCGCTCCTAAACCGCAGGTCATGAAATGGGCGATGCGCGGGCTTTGTCTTGTCCTCGCGCTCGCGATCGCAGTGGCGGCGCCGCTCGTCTCCTATACGGAAGTGGCTTTTTATAAAGGGGATTACGCGTATATCCAAAGCGTGTCTCGTGATTTTTCGGGGAAATACGTCTTTGACGTAAAAGGCACTGCAGAACTTGGCAAATTCAGTCAGCCGCTCGAATACGAAATACAGGCAGACGCGAAAAGCCAAAAGGTTGTCGGCATCCGCCCGATCACGCAAAGCACGAAAGGATATGTCGCAGAACTTTCTTTCTTCGAGGGAAAGACGTACGATGAGATCGTCGCGCTGAAAGATCTTTCTACGGACGCACAGACGAGCGCGACTTATACAAACATTGCACTGAAAAACATGATCGTGGAGTGTTTCTCCGCCCTCGATTTCGAACTGGGCAAATATACGGATCTTGTTTTGCAGGAAGAATACACCTATATCTCCGGCGCTGAAAGAAGCGGGGCGAAGCTTCGCTTCACGGTAAGCGGGCAGGCAGATCTTTCCTCGCCTTCCCGTCCTTATTTCCAGCAGCTCGAATACGTCGTCACGATCGAAAACGGCAGAGTGAAATATATTCAGACGGTAACGGAGAGCACGAAGGGGTATACGGTCGACAGAGCGCTCTTCCTCGGAAAAACGTATGAAGACATCCTTGCCATGACGGAAGAAGGGATCCGTGCGGATGGCACGACGGGCGCGACGATCACGAACGTCAAGGTGAGAGATATGCTCCTCGAATGCTTTGAGAGCGAATGTTTTGCTTCGGCGGCGGGAGGTGAACAAGTATGAGCGCAAAAGTGAAGACCATGATCCAATGCATCGCCGTGCTCGCGTGCATTGCGCTTGTCAGCGGGTTGTTGCTCGGCGCGGTAAACATCTTTACCTACGTCGATCCCTTGCAGTCGACGTTGGACGGTTTCCGCGAGGACAGCGGCGCGGAAGGGGAGTTTACGATGATCGTGGACGAAAAGACGGCGGTGGACGGTTCGCAGGGAAGCATCGTCTATTATGCGAGATCGACGGACGGTGTGCACGCGTTTCTCGCGAGCGCGGTGAGCGGATACGGCGGTGAGTTCCAGCTCTACGTGTACATCCGCGACGGCAAGATCTATAAGATCGTTACGGGAACGAACGGTGACACTTTTGTCTATAAATTGGATGACGCGGATTATTATTCGAATTTTATCGGGAAGGACCTGTCTTCGCTGGACACGCTGTCCGTGGATAAGGTTTCGAGTGCGACGCATACCTCGGAAGCGGTGAAAAACGCTGTCGACGCGGCGGTGAAATATTACAACGCGAACGTGGCGGGAGGGGAGAACAATGGATAAAAGAAAATGCAAAGAGACGCTTCTCGGCGGTCTCATCAAGAACAATCCGACGTTTGTGCTCGTGCTCGGCACCTGTCCTACGATCGCGATGACGACGAGCCTTTTTCAGGCGTTTGCCATGGGTGTGGCGACGACCTTCGTGCTTATCTTTTCCAATTTGTTTGTCAGCCTTCTGCGCAACCTCATCCCCGATAAAGTGCGTATCCCGTGCTATATCGTGATCATTTCGACGTTTGTCATCATTGTGCAGATGGTCATGCAGAAGTTTATGCCCGATCTTTATGATACGATGAAAGCGTTTATCGCGCTCATCGTTGTCAACTGCATCATACTTGCGCGTGCAGAGAGCTTCGCTTCCTGCAACAAACCGCTTTACAGTATGCTGGACGGCGTTTCCATCGGGCTTGGGTTCACGGGCGCGCTCTGCCTGATCGGCATCGTGCGCGAATTGCTTGCGGGCGGCGCCTTTGCGGGCATGAAGATCCCCGGCTTCCCCGCGATGGACAGCGTGGGGGCGAGCGCGTTCGGGTTCATCGTGTTCGGGTGCATGATGGCGCTTTTTAATTTCGTCCTGCAAAAGATCTCCGAGAAAAAGGAGAAGATCAGGCATTCCGTCCTGCCGCTTGAAGCGGTTACGGGTTCCAAGGAGGTGGCGAGATGACGGCATCCATTCTTTCCGTCATGTTTATGGCGGTCGTATCGGACAACATCGTCCTTTCGCAGTATCAGGGCATCTGCCCCTTTCTCGGTGTTTCCAAAAAGATATCCAGCGCGGCGGGCATGGGATTCGCCGTCATCTTCGTCATGGCGGTGTCCGCCGTCTTTACCTGGCTCGTATACAATTACGTGCTTGTCCCGCTCGAGCTGAGCTATCTCTATACCATGGCGTTCATCCTCGTCATCGCCAGCCTCGTGCAGATCACGGAAATGATCGTGAAACGGTATTCGCCCACGCTGTACAGCGCGCTCGGAGTATATCTGCCGCTCATCACCACGAACTGCGCCATTCTCGGCACGGCGAACAGCGCGGTCGTCTTCAAATCGTATGCGTTTCTCGAAACGTTTGCCGTGTCCGTCGCGACGGGCGTCGGGTTTCTGTTTGCGATCATCCTGCTCGCCTGCGTGCGGCTGAAAACGGACAGGGCGGACATCCCCAAATGTTTTAAGGGCTTTCCCATCACGCTTGTGACCGCGGCCATCATGGCGATGGCATTTGCGGGATTTGCGGGGATCCTCGCTTAGGAGAATGTTATGGATACTCTTGTGAAAATTCTTTTGGCGGGCGGCATCATGCTCGCGATCGCGCTGGTTTTCGGGGTCATTCTCGTCCTGTGTGCGAATGTGTTTGCGGTCAAAAAAGACGAGCGCATCGCAAAAGTGGAAAACCTGCTCGCAAAATCCAACTGCGGCGGCTGCGGCAGGGCGGGATGCGCGCAGTTTGCGGAAGCGCTCGTAAAGGGCGAGGCAAAACTTTCCGACTGCAAGGCGACGCCCGCGGCAAACAAAGAAAAGATCGCCGAACTGCTCGGCAGCGGCGAGATCGGCGAAGAGACGGTCGCCGTCGTGCATTGCAACGGCGGGAACGCCTGTTTCAACAAATATGAATATCAGGGCTACGGCAATTGCGCGTCCTGCGAGCTGATCGCGGGCGGGGTCAAGGCGTGCCCCGTCGGGTGTATCGGTAAAAGGACGTGCGCGGATATATGCCCGCACTACGCCATCGAGGTCGGCGACGGCGGTTATGCCATTGTGAACAAGGAAAAGTGCGTTTCCTGCGGGGTATGTATAGATAACTGTCCGAAACAGATCATCGGGCGCATTCCCAAGCGCGCGAAAGTGTATATCGCCTGTTCCAACCACGGCAAGGGGAAAGACGTCATGGAGCTTTGCAGCCGCGGCTGCATCGGCTGCGGGCTGTGCGCGAAAATCTGCCCCGAACACGCCATCGAGATGAAAGACGGCTTGCCCGTGATCGACTACGCAAAATGCGTCGGCTGTCTGAAATGCGCGGAAAAATGCCCGCGCCATTGCATAAAGGAGCATTGATCCATGCGTTACCGCTATGTCCTGTTCGATTTTGACGGGACGCTTTTCGATACGAGCGAGGGTATCCTCAAAGGGTTTCGGCTGGCGCTTGAAAGCGCGGGGATCCCCGTCGGCGAAGACAGGGAGCTTTATAAGTTCATCGGCCCTCCCGTCATACCCGCTTTTATGGAGTTCTGCGGTATGACCGAAGCGGAAGCACAGCGGACCAAGAAAGTCTATCGCTCTTACTATGAGAGCGAAGGGGTGTTTCTTTGCAGACCGATCGAAGGTGCGGAAGCCTTTTTGCGTCGTTTAAAGGGTCAGGGCAGGGTGCTCTCTGTCGCGACGTCTAAGCCGGAAAGGTTTGCCCGCGCCATTCTCGAAAGGTTCGGTTTTTCAAAGTATTTTGATTTTGTCGCGGGTGCTCGTCCGGACGAAACGCGTTCGGATAAGAGCGAAGTCATTTCTTTTGTGCTCGCCGAGGCAGGAGTGCGGGACCTGTCGTCCGCCGTGATGATCGGCGACAGAAAATACGACGTGATCGGCGCGCGCAAGGCCGGGCTTTCCTGCATCGGCATCGATACGGGATTCTCGGAGAAAGGAGAGCTGGAAGAGGCGGGCGCCGTTGCGGTCGCGAAAAACTATGAAGAGCTGTCGCGCCTGTTCGAAGGGATATAAAGAGGTTTTCCGCTTTGGTTGTGCGTGTTTAATTTTTATGCCGATCGCGACCGTTGGGCGGTCTTTGCGGCGACGCGTTTGAAAGCAAGTCGGTGATATGTCTGATAAAATCAAGGGATATATGCAGACTTGTAGACAAAGGAGATTTTTTTGTCGAAAAACGTGGTTGAGCAGATGTAAAAATTGAAAAAAATGGGGGATTGTGCATTTTGTACATCCCTTTTTTTTGTTAATACCTGACTTTTTTGCCATAAATTTTCAAAAAGTTGTTACTTTTATTCAAAAATATCGATATTTTTCATAATATAACAAATCTCAAATTATTATTGAAAAAAAATGCACAAATTCTGAAAAAGGGGCTGTACAAAACCGCGGAAGAATGTTATAATGATTACGATTATTTATAATAGTGGGAATATAGTCAAAATTCAGACATTTTATTCGGAAAGAAAATTTTATTGAAGATACAGAAAGTTCTATTATCTAAGAAGAGGTCAAGAAAGTGGAAAAAATCGGAATCATTGATTTAGGGTCGAATTCGGCAAGGCTCGTCATCGTCGAGTTGTTCGGTGACGGGCATTTCATGGTGGTGGACGAGCTGAAAGAGAGCGTCCGCTTGGGTCAGGATATGGAGCGCGACGGTTTTTTGAAGCCCCAGCGCGTTGCCGAAACGATCAAAACGCTCAAAATGTTCAAAAAGCTCTGCGACGCGTCCAAAGTGGACAGAGTGATCGCCGTCGCCACGGCGGCGGTGCGCCGTGCGAAAAATCAGAGGAGTTTTCTCGACGAGATCCAGGCGACCTGCGGCGTGAAAGTCAAGGTGCTCAGCGAAGAGGAAGAGGCGACGCTCGTCTACCGCGGCGTCATCAATTCGATGGATATTCCCAAGGGGATCATTCTCGAGATCGGCGGCGGCAGTACGAAGATCGTTTATTACAACCGCAGAAACATGCTCAACTATGTCACGCTTCCTTTCGGTGCGGTCACACTGACCGATCTTTTCAAAGACGAAAATCTTTCCCCGCAGGAGCAGACGGAAAAAGTTGAGGAGTTCTTTACCGAACAGCTTTCGCACATCGAATGGCTTTCGCAGGTGGAACCGGATGTGCAGATGATCGGTGTGGGCGGGTCTTTCAGGAATATATTCAAGATCAGCAAGATGGTGCGCAAATACCCTCTGGACACGGTGCATAATTACAATTTGCCCGTCGAGGATTTTGAATCCATCTACGACATGATCAAAGTGCTCGATCTGGACAAAAAGAGAAAGATAAAGGGGCTTTCTTCGGGCAGGGCGGATATCCTTCCCGCCGCGCTCGCCGTTGTCAAATCCTTCGTGCATTATATGCATTTCGAAAATTTTGTCATCGGCGGTTCGGGGCTGAGAGAGGGCATCATGTTCAATCAGGCTCTTCCCATCACCCTCGAAAAGCCGATCTCCGACATTCTCGGGTACAGTCTCAGCAGTCTTGTGAAATATTACGAGTGTGACGAAAAGCACGTGGAGCACGTCGTCAATCTTTCGGTGCAGCTTTTCAAACAGCTCAGGGTCCTGCATAAGTTCCCTCGGCAGTATCTGAAGATCCTCAAAGTGGCGGCAACGCTGCACGACTGCGGCACGCGCGTCAAGTTCTACAATCATCAGAAACACAGTTGCTATATGATCCTCAATTCCACGCTGTACGGGATCACGCATCGCGAGATCGTGCTTGCGGCGTTCGTGGCGGGCTGTCATAAGAAAGAAGACATCAACCTCGCGGATTGGGCGAGATACAAAGATATCGTGCAGGAAGACGATTTCGACGCGGTGAAGAAGCTCGGTGTCATGCTTCGCATTGCGGAAAGTCTTGACAGGAGCAGTTCAGGTACGATCAAAGGCATCAACTGTGACGTGCTGGGCGATTCCGTCATCATGAAGACGGAAGTGGACGGAGACGCGTCTTTGGAGATCCGCGACGCGATGACCGCCAACGCCGAATTCAGAAAATCTTTCCGTAAAAATCTGGAGATCCTCTGACCCCATACGATTGCCGCAAATTTTGTTTGCGGCAATCGTTGCACGCGGGAAAATTTTGTACGGCTGGAAACTATGGAACTGATACTTGCGAGCGCGTCGCCGCGCAGGAAAGAGATCCTCTCGCGGCTGATCGGAAATTTCAGGATAGTGCCTTCCTTTGCGGATGAACGGCTGGAAGGGGCTTTGCCGCCTTCCGTCGCGGCGGAAACGCTCGCCGTCCGAAAGGCGGAAAGCGTCTTTTCGCAAAATCCGAAGGCAACGGTGCTTGGCGCGGATACCGTGGTCGCGTTTGAAGGGCGCATTCTCGGCAAACCTGCCGACGCTGACGACGCGATGAGGACGCTCCGTGCGCTGAGCGGAAAAAGGCACGAAGTTTTTACGGGCTGGTGCTTGCTTTCGGCAGAACGCCGTGCGAGCGGGGCAGTGTGTTCTTCGGTTGTTTTTCGCAAACTCGGCGAGGACTTTATAAAGGAATATGTCGCAAGCGGTAAGCCGCTGGACAAGGCGGGCAGTTACGGCATTCAGGACGATCGGCGTCTCGTCCTTTCCTACGAAGGGAGCTTCACGAATATCGTTGGGCTTCCCGAGGAAGAGATCGGAAAACAATTAAAATTATTCGGGTTAATCACATGATAAAATTAGCGATCGATCTGGGGTCATCGGAAACGAAAATTTTTAAGATCGGCAGTGGGATCGTGCTTGCCGAGCCCAGCTGCGTTGCGGTTGCGTCGGGCACGAACGTCGTGAAGGCGATCGGCGAAGAGGCAAAACGTCTTATCGGCAAGACGGCGGAATATACGACCATCGTTTCGCCCGTTTGCGAAGCGGATATCGTCAACGAAAACGCGGCGGCGATCATGCTTACGTATTTTCTGAAAAAAATAGAGATCGGTCCCGCGCAGGCAAAAAAGACGGAGGCGGTTTTCGCCGTGCCCTGCGGAGCGGGGGAAGAATTGCTCGACAAGTACTACCGCCTTGCGGACGCCTGCAAGATCGGGAGCGTGCGCTTTGCCGAGATCCCGTTTCTCTCTGCGTTCGGACAGAATCTCATGCTGAGCGAAACCAACCCCGTTTTTGTAATCGATATCGGGGGCGGAACGACGAATATTGCGGCATTCTCGCTGGACGGCATCATTGCGGGCGTGTCACTCAACATCGGCGGGGGTAACGTGGACAGTCATATCATAGACAAGATCGCCGATTCTTTCAATTTGAAAATCGGGCTTCTGACGAGCGAAAAGATCAAAACGACCATCGGAAGCCTCTATAAAAACGACAACGACAGCATGATCGTAAACGGAAGAGATATCACGACGGGCAGGCCGCGTTCGGTCGCCGTTTCTTCTCCCGACGTCTATGAATGCGTTAAGGTCTTTGCGGATAAGCTGGTCGAATATACGGGCATGGTCCTGGCAAAATTGCCCGCCGAAGTTTCTGCGTCCGTCTGGCACAGCGGCATCTATCTTTCGGGCGGCATGGCAAAACTCATCGGGCTGGATGATTACTTGTCCTCGGCGTTGCAGATGGACGTGTATGTCTCTGACGAGCCTCAAATGGCGGTCATTCTCGGCGGCGGCGCGGCGATCGGGAACGAGGATATTCTCGATACCATCCGCATCGATTATTGATTTTCTGTAACTGTTTGCTTCGGATCAGACGGAAACTTAGAGGGCATTCTCTGCGGATCTTCTCTTTGTGTTCCTGTATCAGTCATATCATGATTTGAGGAGGGAATATGAAATATTGTTTGTATTGCGGCTGTCCGCTGGCAGACGATGCGCTGTTTTGCCGTTCGTGCGGTAAAAAGCAAATGGATCAGGCGCCCGGTGTTTCGGCAGGGCAAACGCCTGCCGTGACCGGTGCGCCCGCACAGGAAGATTTTGAAAGGCAAGCACCGGTGTATACGCCCGCAGATTCGCAGGGACCTGCACAACAGGAGCTCGCACAGGCTCAGTCCGTACAGCAGGCGCCTGCACAAGCACAGTCGGGATATCGTCCTGCGCCTGCGCCGTATGCGCCGCGCAAAAAGGCAGATGTCGGCAAGATCAAAGAGATTTTCGGGCGTGTCGTTTGCAGTGCGGTGGCATTGGCGGCGGCGTTCATCCTGTTTGTCAGCGGCTTTTTCATCGCGATCGATTTTTACGAGGTCTCGCAGGTTCAGCAGAAGATCGAGATTTCCACGGACGGCGAGATCACCATCAATACGCTGATGATGGATATGCCTATTGAGCAGAACGTTTTCAACGTTTTTGATGCATTGTTCTTTGAAATAGACGAGGAGAAAAATAAAGAAGAGCTTGCCGAGATCCAGGAACAGATCGCAAATAAAACGCAGACGATCATGGCAAAGTACCAGAAGCGTATTGCAAAGCTCAACGCCGAAGCGGACGCGGGCAGTTCCCGCGCGGCGGAACAGCTGATCGACCTTTATTATGATATCGTAGAAGAGATCTGTTCATCCCTGAAAAATATCAACATCATCAAAGGGGACAGGCTGGATGCGGAAATTGCTTTTGCCGAAGCTAGTAACGGAAACGGTTCTACCAGTTCGGAGCAGTTGGATCAAGCGTATTCGCTGGCGAACGACCTCATCTTCCGTACGGCTTTAATGGCGCTGTATGTGGTGTTCTTCCTGTATTTGCAGGTGGTTTCTCTTCTCTATATTTGTCTGTCGGCAATAGATTTTTTCAGAAAAAACAAAAAGAGAGGGAGCGGAAAATTCTTCCTTCTGTATCTGTTCGGGTGTTTCGGATTGTTCGGGGCAGGGCAGCTGACGGCTACGTCGCTGAACGGCGTCGGCATATTCTGCTTTGTGTTTGCGGCGGTATTGGGAGCTGTGTATCTCGCCTGCCGCGTGTTTGCAACTTATAAATTCAACAATGTGAGCGTTCTTGCGCTTTCCTGCAGGGGCGTTGCCCTTGCGATGGCGTTTACGGCGCTGTGCGTGCTTACGGGAAACATCTTTGATTTCGGCGTGTTGATCAATAAGATCGGCGCAGTGTTCGGACTGTATGCGGGGGAGACCGATCCCAATTATTTTGTGGACGACTTGTATACGTTCACGCATTTTATGGGTGTCGCGGTGCCGTATCTGATCACATACGTCTTTTTCATCGTCGCGTTTGCAAAGTCTGCGGGCATGATATGGAAAGGGGAAAGCGCAAAAGCCAAACTTGTTTTGCCCATTTTGCTGTCTTCCTTTACGCTGGCAAGCTATATCACGTTGGTCATATTGCCTTCGTTGGATTCTCCGCTTGCAAATGTACCCGAAGCGTTCCTCGTTGTGTTCGTGCTGAGCATCGTCTTTCTGGGGGCTTTCCTGTTTGAGTATCTTTTCCGCCGCGAAACGGCAAAAAAGGCTCAGAATATGACGCCCGTTGCCGATACGAACGGAGGCATCGGCTGAGCGCAACAGTTTTTTCAGATATCGGTCAGCTTAAATGTTTTTTGTGCGCGTACCGATCTCGACAAGGTGTTTCGGCGTCGGTCTATCGCTCGCCGACGGGGCGACGGGGAAAGACTTTGCGTCGATTGCTTTTCGCACGTGATCGGACCATGTAAAAGAAAAGCAGTGCGTGAGCCGATTATGTCGTAAGATGATCCGCTCGGTGCGGAGCGGTAGCATAAAAAGATCAGCAGAATAAAAAAGAGCAGGCTCAAAAGCCTGCTCTTTTTATCGCGATAAAAAGAGTTATCTGTAAAATTTTCTTCATGCATAAAGCAAATTCTTTTTCAAAGCAAGTCTGCCCGCGAAACAAGGTCAATCGGCAAGCAAGTTTGCACGCGAGGCAAAGTCAATCGACAAGCAAGTCTGCCCGCGAAGCAAGGACATTCGGCAAGCAAGGCTGCCCGCGAAGCAAAGTCAATCGACAAGCAAGCCTGCCCGCGAAGCAAGGGCAATCGGCAAGCAAGTCTGTCCGCAAAGCAAGGACAATCGGCAAGCAAATCTGTTTGCAGGGTTGTGCTCCCGTTTGTAAATTTGTGTGTACGCTTCGGATTGCGGTGCGGGTGTTTATCTGTGCGTATCAGCTTCGCGTATCTGCACGCGCCTGATCTTGCCGCTGATGGTTTTGGGGAGCTCTTTGACGAACTCGACGATGCGCGGATATTTATAGGGCGCAGTCGTCTTTTTGACGTGGTTCTGTAATTCTTTAACGAGTTCTTCGCCGGGTTCATACCCGTGTGCGAGAACGATGGTTGCCTTGACGATTTGTCCGCGCAGTTCGTCGGGGACGGCGGTGATGGCGCATTCGAGTACGGCGGGGTGCTCCATGAGCGCGCTCTCTACTTCGAAAGGTCCGATGCGGTAGCCTGAACTTTTGATGATGTCGTCTTTTCTTCCTACGAACCAGAAATAGCCGTCGCTGTCCGCAAACGCGAGGTCGCCGAGATGATAATATCCGTCATATTTGACCGTTTCCGTAAGCTCTGGATCTTTGTAATAACCGGCAAAGAGACCTTCTTGCGGGTCTCTTAAGCGGATGCAGATTTCGCCTGTTTCGCCCTGTTCGACGGGCTTGTCCTCATTGTTGAGGAGTTGCACGTAGTAGAGGGGGGAAGGCCTGCCCATGGAGCCCGGGCGGATCTCCATAAACTGAGAGAAAGTGGCGCAAACGATGGTGGTCTCCGTCTGACCGAACCCTTCGTAAATGACGTGACCCGTTTTCATCCAGATCTGCCTGTAAATTTCGGGGTTCAGCGCTTCACCTGCGGTCATCATGTATTTGATGCTGGAAAGATCGTATTTGGAAAGGTCGGACTTCATCATGAAACGGTACACGGTGGGCGGCGCGCAGAAGGTCGTGATTCCGTATTTCGAAACATGGTTCAAAAGATCGTCCGGCTCGAATTTGCCGTGAAAATCGTAGACGAAAATCGCGGAACCGCACAGCCATTGTCCGAAAAGCTTGCCCCAGCTCGCTTTTGCCCAGCCTGTTTCGGCGAGGGTAAAATGCAAACCGTTATCCATGCAGTTGAGCCAGTATTTCGCGGTTATGATGTGGCCGAGTGTATAGCGTTGGTTGAGCGAAACCATTTTGGGAAGTCCCGTCGTGCCGGAAGTAAAATAGACGAGAATAATGTCGTTCGCGCTGCATTCGTTTTTATAGGGGACATCGAGCACGTCGCTCTGTTTTTCCGTCTGCTCCGTAAAATCCTCAAAGCCCTCTCTTTTCCCGACACAGGCGGCAAACCGCACGCAGGGCACGTGTTTCATGGCTTTGAGAATATTGTCGCAAAGTTCGTCCTCGTTGACGGAAACAACCATTTTGACCTCCGCTTTTTCCATGCGGTAAACGAGGTCTTTTTCCATCAGCATATGCGTGGCGGGGATGCCGATCGCGCCGATCTTGGAAAGCGCCATGAGCGTCGTCCAGTACTCATACCGTCTTTGCAGGATAACGAGCACGGTGTCGCCCTTGCCGATGCCGAGGGAAAGAAAATAATTCGCAGTTTTGTCGGAGAGCCTTTTGATATCGGCAAAAGAAAAGATCTTTTCGCCGCCCAGATCGTCGCACCAGACGAGTGCGCGTTTTTCGGGGTCGAGGCGTGCGTATTCGTCGACCACGTCGTAAGCGTAGTTGAAATTATCGGGTACGTTGAGCTTGAAATGGTTATAAAAATCGTTGTAATCTTTGAATTGCGTGGTGTTTGTAAAACGACTCAGAAGATTCATGGGTAAGAGGCCCTCCGTCCGCCATCGGACAAAAAATATCCTTTATATTGTAGCACATTCCGCCAAAATAATAAAGTATATTTTACGAATCGGGAAAAAATTGTATCTTTATTTGCAAATTTCGTAAGATAATGTTATAATATTCCCGAAAAAGGAAACAATCGATGAAATTGTCCGAGGTCGGGGAGGGTTTTATGCTCGATAAGATCACGTCTGCGGTGCTGGAGATCGTCAATGCGGGGACGGAAGGCTCCTATAAAGTGATGGAGACTGCCGATTTTCTCGCGCTGTTGCCCGCCAAAAGAAAGACGGACGAGCAGGGGCTTGCGAATGCATTGAAATTTCTTGGCGAGCGCGGGTATATCGACGTAAAATATTCGGATAACGGTACGTATTGCCTCTGTTCTCTTCCCAAAGGCAGGATGTATGCGGAAAATACCGCGGCGGAAGCGGCGGAAAAGAAGGCGAAAGGGAAATTTTTTCTCTTGTTCGCCGCGGCGTTTGTCGGCGCTCTTATCGGCTCGTTTGCCGCGTGCATATTGGGGTTTGTGTTGTTTGTCTGAGAGAGGGGTGCGGTTATGCTGAACAAACAGGAAAACGAAGTGATGAATGCCGTCTATGAAATGTGCGACGGCAAAGGGAACTGTCTCGTGAGTCCGTTGGAGATCATGAGTATCCTTCCCGAAAAAAAGAAGTATACGCCCGAGAAAGTGGACAAGATCCTGCGCTCTTTGGAGCTCGACGATTATTTTGATATCATCGAATCGGAGCGGAAGGGCGAAAAGACGTATGTCATCACCCTGCACGCGAACGGCGAGGCGTACCGCAGGACGCGTCAACAGATCAAAAGGAGCGTTGCCTTCAAGATCGGCCTTTCGGTCGCGGGCGCGGTCATCACGTTCGTGGTTGGCATGATCCTGCGGGGTATCTTTTCCTGAAATGCAATGCGACCCATTGCATTTTATTTTTGCCTTCTTCTTTCGTTGACAAGGCGCTGTTTTTGCGCTATAATACCCAGTGAAGAATGCAAACATTTGTTTGTAAAGTGCCGCTTTCGTTATACGGGCGGCGCGGGATCGGGATATGAAAAATTTTGAACTTGTGTCTCCTTATGCGCCTACGGGCGATCAGCCGGAGGCGATCGAAAAACTGACGGAAGGAGTGCTTGACGGCATTCGCACGCAAGTGCTCGTGGGCGTTACGGGCAGCGGCAAAACGTTCACGATGGCGAACATCATCAAGAACGTCAACCGTCCGACGCTTGTCATCGCGCACAACAAGACGCTTGCGGCGCAGCTCTGCAACGAATTTCGCGAATTTTTCCCGCACAACAGGGTGGAGTATTTTGTATCTTATTACGATTATTATCAGCCGGAAAGCTATATCCCCAGCACGGATACTTATATCGAAAAAGATATGTCCGTCAATGACGAGATCGATAAGCTTCGCAATTCCGCCACCGCGTCTTTGGGCGAAAGGGAGGATACGCTGGTCGTTGCGAGCGTTTCCTGTATTTACGGACTCGGCGCACCCGAAGAATATTTCAAACTTGCCATCTCCCTGCGGCCGGGCGATGAGATCTCGCGCGAAGAACTCATCCGCCGTCTCATTGAACTGCAATACACGAGAAAAGACATCGATTTTTCCCGTTCTTCCTTCCGCGTGCGCGGCGATATCGTCGAGATCTTTCCCGCGGGCGCGTCGGAGATCGCGATCCGCGTCGAATTTTTCGGCGATGAGATAGACAGACTCTGCGAAGAAGAGGTCGTCACGGGCAAGATCACGGCAGACCTCAAACACGCGCTGATCTTCCCCGCGAGCCACTATGCAGTAGGAAGCATGAAGCTCATGACCGCGATAGAGGAGATCGAGCGCGATCTCAAAACGGAGGTCAAGGCGTTTCAGGACGAAGGGAAGCTCCTTGAAGCCCAGCGCCTGCAACAGCGTAC
>CALVSU010000002.1 GCA_944359385.1 uncultured Clostridia bacterium
TAAAGGCAGTGAATCGTCAAAGCCGCTCCATAATGTTACTGGTGTCAGAATTTTGTTTGCCAAATCCTTCTTTCTCCGTTCAACAACTGATTTTTATTTTTGAACTCCCGCCGCTTTCCGTCGCGGACAGGACGGTGATCTTACTGTCGATGCGATGTTTCAGCTCTTCCACGTGCGATATGAGCCCGATGGAAAAATGGGTGTTTTTCAGCTTTTCAAGGCTGTCCATCACCGTATCCACAAGCTTTTCGTCCAACGTGCCAAACCCTTCATCCAAAAAGAAAAATTCGATCGGACGCAGAGATTTCGTATAGATCGCGGACGAAAGGGAAAGCGCAAGAGAGAGGGATACAAGGAAGGTCTCGCCGCCCGAGAGCGTGTTGACGCTGCGCAATTCTCCTCCGCTGAAATTATCCCCGACCAGAAAGCCCTGTTCATAGCGGATAAAATACCTGCCGCCGGTGAGTTTCAGTAAAGTCTCCGTCGCCGAACGGGAAATATCCGATAAATATTCCCCCGCAACAAACTCCATAAACGCATTGCCGTAAAAGAGTTTTCTGAGCTTTTCGATCAGCCCGAATTTTTTGTCGAGCTCTTTTCTTTCTCTTTCGAGTTTTTTCTTTTCGGCGAGTTTTTTCCCGAATTCGTCTACCTGTTTTTCAAAAACGGCAAAACTTTTTCCCGTTTCCTCGCGAAGAGCCGTAAGCGCGTTGAACGCTTTTTCCGCGGCTTCAAACTCCTCTTTGCCGACTGCGGGAAATTCAGCCCCGCCCGTAAGTTCGCGGATCGCCGCGTGTATGCCGCGCACTCTTTCGTCGTACGCGCCGATCTCCTTTTCCAAAGCTCCCCTGTCGGGATACCGCAAAAGAAGTTCCCGCGCCTGTTTTTCGTCTTCGAATCCGCTCTCGGCAAGTTTTTCGGAAAGCAAAATCAAGTCGCTTTGTTCCGCCCGCTCCGCGGATTCCGTCTCTGCCTCTTTCCTGGCGATGTTTTTCTCGCACTCGGACAACGCCGCTTGCAGCGACGTCTCCTTTGCGCGCAGGGATTCTCGCTTATCGATCAGATTCTTTTCCTCGCTTTCAAGCTTTGCGGCGTATGCTGCGACATCGCGCGCGGCGTCGCCGCCGAGCGCATTTGCGATCTTCTCGGACAGCGAACCGATCTTTTCTTTCATTTCCCCGCCGCGCTGTGCGATGCGCTCCGCCTCATCCTGCGCTTTGCGCAAAGCCGAAACCGCCTTTTCCTTCGCGAGTTCCGCCTTGTGTCTCTCATCTCTGAGCGCGGCAAATCTCGCCTGTTCTTTTCTGAATTTTTCAAGAAGCTCGGCAACGTCGGAAACCTTTTCTCCGCCGCTCAGAGCGCGATAGTGTCCGATGCGTCCGATAAGTTCTTTTTCGACCGCCGCATACAGCGTCCCGCGTTCCTCGCCCGACGAATGCAACGCATCCAGTTTCTCTGAAAAATAATCAAGACTTGCGGAATACTCTTCCCGTAAAAGCGCGCTTTCAAAGTTTTCGCGCAAGAAAGCGGCGGGATCCGCGTATTCGTATTTTGCAACCTTTTCTTCGGCGGCTTTGCACATTTTATCCGCTTCAAAAAGGCGCTTTTCTCCTTCCAGTCTTTCCTTCTCTGCCGCTTTGTACTCCGCCGCAAGCGCCCCGCGCTTTTGTTTCAGTTCGGCAAGCTCTTTAGCGTCCGCCGCGATCAATTCCAGATTCTTCCGCGCCGCCTTGATATCCGCAATGGCGTTTTCGAAGTCGGCTTTTCCGATCGCTTCCTTGATCTTTGCAAGTTCGTCCCCGCTCTGTTTCCGGCTTTCGGACAGCTTTGCGATTTCCTTTCGCCCCTCACAAACCGTCTGATGGGATGCGAGGATCCGCGTCTGTATGTCCGCGATCTCTTTTGCAGCGGGCAAACGCTTCAAAGCCGCCCTTTTTTCCTCAAACACAGATCTTTGTGCCTCTTCCTTCTCTTGTTCGGCGCGGTATTTTTCAAGTTTTTGCGTCCGCTCGTAACAGTTTTTCTGCATTTCGAATTCGGCGCGTTTCCGCTCGTACTCGGCATCCAGTTCGCATTTGCGCGACGCCAGCAAGGAAAGTTCCCCTTTCAGTTCCGAAAGCGCCTCTTCCGAGTAAGATGCATAGGCGTTGAGTTCCCCGTCTTTCAGGTCGAGCTCCTGCTTTGCGCTGTCAAACCTGTCTTTTAATACGGCATTGAGTTTTTCCCCGTAGCCTTCCAGATCGAAAAGGCGGGAGATCAGGCGCAGGCGCTCCCCTCTGTCCGCTTTGACGAACTGCGCAAACTCACCCTGCGGGAGCGCAATGCATTTTTTAAAATCTTCGAAGGAAAGCCCGATGATCTCGAGGATCTTTTCGTTTGTCTTTTTGACCCCTTCGCTGACGGAACGGACGCTGTCTCCTTCCAGCTCGCAAAGTTCCAGCTCCTGCTGGGAGTTTTTGCGCTTGATCTGCCGTTCGACGCGGAAAAGCCTGCGCTTTCCGTTCCATTCGCATTCGAAATCGAAGATGACGTACGCCTTGTCGCAATGATAATTGATGATCTCGTTCGCGTTGCCGCCGCGTATCCTGTCCACGCGGCCGTAAAGCGCGAAGATCATGCTGTCGAGAATGGTCGTTTTTCCGCTTCCCGTATCGCCGAATATCCCGAAAATACCGCCCGCGAGCAACCTGTCAAAATCGATGACCGCCTTTTCGGAAAAGCTGTTAATCCCGCAAAATTCCAGACGTTTAGGTTTCATGCGCTTCCTCCGTGACGGACAGGAACAGCTCTCTGAGTTCGTAGGAAGGCTCCTCGCCGAACCTGCTTTTATAAAACTCGCTGAAAAGCTCGGCGGGCGAGCGCTCTTTCCGCGCTTCGGCAAGGAAAGAGGTGCCCTCTCCGCCGATCTCGGGAATAATGCTCACAAGCCCCGCATTTGCGTCTTTAAGGCTCTTCACCTGCGCGGTGGTCAGCGGTTCCGTGAGATATACGGTGAGTTCGATATAACAGTCCGTATACCCCTTCAGAAGTTCTTCCGCCGCCTCCACTCCCGCCGCCTGCAGTCGCACCAGCCGCATGCCTTCCCGCAAAGGGATCAGGCGGATATCCCGCGCTCCTTCCCCGTCCAGATCGAACATGACGACGCTTTTTTCCGCGCCCGCCTCGTCGAATGCATATTGCAGGACAGACCCGCTGTAATAGACGTTGTTTTTGAAGTGCTGTCTGCGATGCAGATGTCCGAGAGCTACATAATCCGCGTGAGGCAGCAAAGAGAGCGGAACGGCGCGCGCGCCGCCCAGATCGATGGAGCGCTCCCCCTCGCTGACTTTTCCGCCCGCGACAAACAAATGCGAAACAAAAACAGACGGCAGATTTTGCGTGTTTGCTGCCTGCCCCGCGGCGATCCAGCGGCTCATTTTATCGTAAAAATTCTCGTTCGGGTCTTTACTCTCTTTCAGGCGTGCTTCGTTCGGATACGGCAAAAGATTGAAATAGACCTTTTCCCCCTCTTTTTCCAAAACGAGATGCGAAGGCCCCGCGTCCGATACCCTGATCTTTCTCTTGCCGCCCGTGCGCGGAACATATCCGTAATTTCCGTAAATATAGATGCCCTGCGGCTCGCAGAGCGCGGTCGCGGCACTGAGCCGCACGTTGTCGTCATGATTTCCGCTGATGACGATGACCGCCCTGTCTTCTCCCGCGATCTTTTTGATCATTCCGTAAAAGAGGTCTTCCGATTCTGCCGACGGGAGATAGGTGTCAAAGACGTCGCCCGCAACGAGCACAACGTCCGTTTTTTCCTCTTCGCAGATACGCGCGATCTCTTCGAGGACTTTTTCCTGTTCGCCTATGCGCTCTCTGCCGAGTAGGCGCTTTCCGATATGCCAGTCAGAAGTGTGTAAAATCCGCATAAGAACCTTTCTGCTCCGAAACAAGAGAAAAACTTTTTCCGATAATTTTCGGC
Source organism: uncultured Clostridia bacterium (assembly GCA_944359385.1). Lineage (GTDB taxonomy): Bacteria > Bacillota > Clostridia > Christensenellales > Borkfalkiaceae > Borkfalkia. The sequence continues at coordinate 3,965 of CALVSU010000002.1, forward strand.
AATAACCTTGCTTTTACGCAAAATAATTTATATAATAGTATAGCGCAAATACAGAAATAAATCAAGCGTTCGCCGGAGTTTTTGCATATGGGATTTTGCTCGTACTCGAGAGAGTTTTCGCTCTCCTCTTATACCAACATAGAAAATCAGTTCATCAACAAATACATGGCTCTCGCCGAAGGCGACGCGGTGAAAGTTTACATTTTCGGGCTTTATCTCTGTCAGAACGTGCAGGAAAGCTATTCCGTCGCGGAGGCCGCGCGCACGCTCAACATGTCCGAGGAAAAGATCGTCGATTCCTTCCGCTTCTGGGAAGATTTCGATCTTTTGGAGATCGTTTCGCTCGATCCCTTTTCCGTCCGTTACTTCCCCGCAGATTACTCCAAAGGCAAACCCAAGCGCATCCGCACCGAAAAGTATGCGGACTTCAACAAAGCCGTGCAGTCGATGATGCCGAAAAAGATGATCACTCCGGGCGAATTTGAAAAATACTTCGCTTTTATGGAACAATACGCCGTCAAACCCGAGGCACTCATCCTCATCGTAAAATACTGCGTCGACCTCAAAGGCGAAAGCATATCGCAGAATTATATCCTGCAAGTCGCAAAAAATTTCGCGTCGGAAGGCGTGACCACCGTCGAACAGGTGGAAGAAAAACTCTCCGATTATGTCCTTCGGAGCGGTGACATCGCCTCTGTTCTCCGCGCCATGGGTTCGACCAAAAAGCCTGACCCCGATGATTACAAATTGCTCAAAAAATGGACGGAAGAGATGGGCTTTGAAACGGATACGGTTCGTTTCGTCGCATCGCTTCACAAAAAGAGCAGTCTCTCCAAACTGGACGAGGCGCTCAGCGAACTGTATGCAAACAAAAAATTCGGAGAAACCGAGATCAGGGATTACCTCTCCCGCAAAGCGGAGATCCGCGCGCTCACCTTGCAGATCGCGCGCGAGCTGGGCGTTTACTGCCAGATCGCAGACCCGTTCATCGACAATTTTGTGAGCGGCTGGCTGTCCGCGGGCTATGAAGACGCCTCTCTTCTCAGCCTCGCAAAGTACTGTTTTCGCCGCGACAGGCGCTCTTTCGAAAAGATGGACGAGCTGATCAAAAAGCTCCTCTCCGTGGGCGTGGTTTCCGCAGACAGCATTGTCTCCTATATGCAGGCGGAGGCGCAGGAACAGGAATTCGCCGCGCGCGTGCTCAAAACCGCAGGGCTGGAACGGCGCGTCAACAACTGGGACAGAGACTGTCTGAAAAACTGGCGCGGCTGGAATTTCTCAGACGAAATGATCCTCAAAGCCGCAGAAACGGCAAAGGGCAAAAACAGCCCGATTCCTTACATAACTTCCGTTCTCTCTTCCTGGAAAGCAAAAAACATTTTCAGCCCCGATCAACTGGAAAAACAGCCCGCGCCCGATTTCAAGAAACAATCGGAAGACAAAGACGCCGCACTCCGAAAAAAAGTGCAGACGTATTATTTCAATCTCCGCGAACGCGCGCAGGACAAAGCGGAACACTATCTGCGCCTTGCACGCCGCGACGAAGATTTCAAGAAAAACGAAGATTCGCTGAAAGCGGCGGAGATACGACTCGCCAAAGCGGAAGCCTTGGGCGGCGATGCATCGGCTGCCGAAAAGGAGTTATCCTCCCTCAAAGCCGAACGCAAGACTTTGCTCAGAAAACTCGGCATCACTGAAGAAATGCTGACCCCGCAATACAAATGCAAGATCTGCAACGATACAGGCTTTGACAAAAACGGAAATGTCTGCGCCTGCTACAAAAAATTTGTCGAAGAGGCGGGCGAACAGGAGCGCCTGTCCAATATCATCGACGCCTATTCAAATATCGAGATCTGAACCTCGGGATCGGGCGACAAAAGACAAGCTCTCCGCTCTGCGCGCATGCGCGCAGAGCGGAGAGCTTTTTCCGTAGGTACGAAAGGCATACTGCAGAAATGATTTTTTCAAAAATGCGTGCCGCACTTCCGCCCGCTCACATTTTTTCAAACACGGGGATCTCTTCGACGGGCGCAGAAGTATCGATATATCTCCCGCCCTTATATACTTTGCCGTTTCGGATGTCTTTCCAGTTCCCTGCCGGCAGGTAGACTTTTCTCTCGCGCACGCCCGCATACAGAACGGGCGCAACGAGGTATTTATATCCGAACATATACTGATCTTCCGCATTCCAGCATTCGGCGTCGTCAGGAAATTCGTAGAACATCGTGCGCATGACGGGAGAACCGTTTTCGCTTGCCTCCCGCATGATCTCTTTGATATACGGTTTCATCTTCACGCGGAGTAAGACATATTTTTTCAGTACTTCGTATATTTCTTCGCCGTAACTCCAGATCTCGTTGGGCAGTCCCGTGTGGCAGAACCCTCCGCCGAATTCTCTCTCGTCCAAAGGGGGTATATCGCTCGGGCCTTTGTCTCCGTGCATTCTCAGAACGGGACAAAACACGGCATATTCGAACCAGCGCAAGAGGAGCTCTTTATGTCCTTCCTCCTTCACGTCGACGAAAAAGCCGCCGATGTCCGTCGTCCACCACGGAATGCCCGCAATGCCCATCTCCAACCCTGCGGCAAACTGGTCACGCAGGCTGGCAAAGTTTCCGAGGATATCCCCCGACCAGACAACGGCTGCATATTTCTGGCTCCCGACCCAGGCACAGCGCAAAAGGTTGCAGATATCTTTTTGCCCCGAGGCCTTCTGCCCTTCGTAAAACGCCTGCGCATGACAGCGCGGGTAGATGTTGCCCGCTTCGAGATCGGTGCCGATATGGTATCTGAAATTATCGAAATCATAGACGGGATATTCGGGCTCCGCTTCGTCCAGCCAGAACATATCGATGCCGCTTTCAAAATAATTTGCGCGGCATTTTTCCCAAATGTACCCGCGCGATTCGGGATTGGTCGCGTCGTAGATCATCGAATCCCCGAGAAAATCAAAACACTGACTGCCCCTTTCAGGCCTGACCAAAAGCCCCCTGTCGTTCATCTCGGCAAAATTCTCGCTCTTCTTGTCGACGGTCGGCCACACGGAGACCATACATCGTGTTCCGTAAGACTTTAATTCCCTGACCATTGCGGCGGGATCGGGCCAGTATTTTTCGTCGAAACGCCAGTCGCCCTGTCTCGTCCAATGGAAAAAATCGATGACGATGACGTCCAGCGGTATGTTGCGCCTGTGATATTCGCGGGCAACTTCGAGCACTTCTTCCTGCGTGCGGTAACGAAGTTTGCATTGCCAGAGCCCCATGGCGTTTTCAGGAAATTCGGGCGCCCTCCCAACGATGCCCGTATAATTTTCCAATATTTTTTTCGGCGTGTCGTCCGCCGTGATCCAGTAATCGCATTGCCTTACGCACTCGGCACGCCACTCGGTAAGGTTTTTGCCGAACGTCACCCTGCCCACGGCAGGATTATTCCAGAGAAAACCGTAACCAAGCGAAGAGAGGGCAAACGGCACGGATACCTGTGAATTTCTCTGCGCAAGTTCGAGTGAACAGCCTTTCAGATCGAGATACGGCTGCTGATATTGTCCCATCCCGTAAATTTTTTCGCCGTCTTTGCTCTCAAAACGAACGGTCAGCGTATGCGCGCCCCCTCGTATCCCTTTAAATTCGCGAGCAAGAATGCGGAGCGAGGGCGTATGCGGCGAATCGTACTCATAATGCCTGTAATACTCTTCGAGCACGCACTTTCCGTCTTTGAAAAAGCGGATCTGCCCGAGCGGCGTGACCGACGCGGAGATCTTGCCGTTCGTAATCGAGGCATCCGTCCCGATCTTAATTTCCGAAGGCACCGCAACCCCTTCGATCGCCCAATCTGTGTCCGCAAAGTTTTCGTTCATGGTCGCACGCACACGCAGTCCGTTTACGCCCTGACCGAAAATGCAGACCGTTTCTCCTCTGCGCCTGAAAAACAATTTACCGTCCTTTTCGTAAAACATGATCTGACCTCCTCCGCCTTTCAGGCGATCTCTTTCAAAAAATCATAGAGCGCAGCCATGGTTTTCCCGCCGAGATCTGCATAGAAACACCTGCCCTCATACTTTCCGTTTACGCGGCGAATAAGATTCAGCCCGCAATCTTCAGCCCGCACCGAAAACAGGAGCGCATCGAAAGGCATGCCGCCGCACGACTTTTCCCCGCCGAAAGAAAGCTCCAGCCAAAGACCTTTTTCTCGTTCTTTTCTCGTCAGCGCGTCAAGGCTAACCCCGAACGCGGGCATCTGCCGCGCATCATTGAAAACATCTTCGAGCACAGCAAGCGTCTGCGTATAAATCCCGCTGCCTGCGGGAAATATTTTTTCCGTTCCTTCCTTATAGACACTGATCTGCTCCGCTTCTGCGAAAAACACACATACCGGACAAGCAACTTCAGCCATAAAACCTCCTAAGACCGCACAAAGAATGGCGGTCATATATACCGAAAACTTTGCCATGCCGTCAGTATGGCGGCTTTTATACTTTTTATTATAATGGAACGCCGCACTTTTTTCAAGCCGCTGAAAAAATTTTTTCAATTTTTTATGAGATGAAGCCTCATAAATTTGTAATAAAATTTATATAAAATAGTTGACAAATTAAAATTATGCGCTATAATATAGTCAAAAAAAACAAGGGAGGCAAGAGATGAAAAAAAGCATGTACAGCCTGATGCTGGCGGAAGACGTCGTATCCGAGATCGACAAGCTCGCGCGGGAAAAAAGCACGAACCGCTCCAACCTGATCAACCAGATCCTCGCCGATTACGTATCTCTGACGACGCCCGAAAAGCACGTACAAAATATATTTGATATCATTGAAAGCATGATCGGAGGAAGCGGCAATTTCATGCTGTATTCCCAACCGAACGACATGACCATGTCCATCAAGAGTTCCCTGCAATACCATTACCGCCCCACGATCCGATACGAGGTGGAAATGTACCGCACACCGAAAGAGACCATTGGTCAGCTGAAAATCATTTACAGGACGCAATCGCCCGAACTTCTTGTGGAACTCACAAGATTTTTCAAGATATGGATTCAGCTTGAAAACATCTACATCAAACATTTCTTTGCAAAGGACGCCATCTCCTACGGCATGGAAAACGGGAGATTTTTGCGGACTTTTGCGGTGCCCAACGACTCCGATTATTCAGAAGAACAGATCGGCAATGCGATCAGCAATTATATTGCCACCTTCGACGAAATGCTAAAAGGCTATCTCAGCGGTCAGTTCCGTTCGTCGCAGGACATCGAAAACAGATACATTCAATACCTGAACAGCGGCGTTCAGCTCATCTGAAAGGAGGTGAATTTTTATGAATGCACAGAAATTTACGAAAAAAGCGCTCGAAGCGGTGAACAACGCGCAGAGCATCGCGATAGAAAACCAGAACATGCAGATCATGCCCGAGCATCTCTTGTATGCGCTCGTCGATCAGGAAGGCGGTCTCATCCCGCAGCTTTTCAAAAAAACGGGCGTCGATACGGACAATCTTCTCGCGCTCGTCGACTCCGCGATCGGCAGGATCCCCGCAGTGAGCGGCAGCGGCAGAGAACCCGATAAAATTTATATTTCCCCCGTCACCGACAAGATCTTCAACGAAGCGGAAAGGCTTGCGAATTCCATGCGCGACGAATACGTCTCCGTCGAACACATCATGCTCGCGATTTTCGACCACGCGACGGACGAGATCAAAAATATTTTCCGTTCCCTCGGTATCACGAAAGACGCTTTCCTTGCCGAACTCAAAAAAGTGAAAACGGATCGCGTCACGAGCGACGAACCTGAAAACACCTACGACGCTCTGACGAAATACGGCTTCGATCTCGTACAGCGCGCAAAAGATCAAAAGCTCGATCCCGTGATCGGACGCGACAACGAGATACGAAACGTCATCCGCATCCTTTCGAGAAAATCCAAAAACAACCCTGTGCTCATCGGCGAGCCGGGCGTCGGCAAAACTGCGATCGCCGAAGGACTTGCCCAGCGTATCGTGCGCGGCGACGTACCCGAAGGTTTGAAAAACAAGACCATTTTTGCGCTGGACATGGGCTCCCTGATCGCGGGCGCAAAATTCCGCGGCGAATTTGAGGAAAGGCTCAAGGCCGTGCTCAACGAGATCAAAAAGAGCGAAGGCAAAATCATTCTCTTCATCGACGAGCTGCACACCATCGTCGGCGCGGGCAAATCGGACGGCGCGATGGACGCAGGCAACCTCTTGAAGCCTATGCTCGCGCGCGGCGAACTGCACTGTATCGGCGCGACGACTTTGGACGAATACAGAAAATACATCGAAAAAGACGCGGCGCTCGAACGCAGGTTCCAGCCCGTCATGGTAGACGAACCGACCGTCGAGGACACCATCTCCATCCTTCGCGGACTCAAAGAACGCTACGAAGTTTTCCACGGCGTGCAGATACACGACCAGGCGCTCATCGCGGCGGCGACCCTTTCGCACCGCTATATTTCCGACAGGTTCCTGCCCGACAAAGCCATCGACCTCGTGGACGAAGCCTGCGCGACCATCCGCACCGAGATCGACTCGATGCCCGCCGAAATGGACGACATCGCGCGCAAGATCATGCAGCTCGAAATCGAAGAAATGGCGCTCAAAAAAGAAACGGATACCCTTTCTCAGGAAAGGCTCGCGAGCATTCAGAAAGAGCTTGCGGAACTGCGCGACAAATTCAACGCAATGAAAGCGCAATGGAACAACGAAAAGGCGAGCATCCACGTGGTTTCCGACACGAAAGCGGAGATCGAAAAGGTCAATGCGGAGATAGAAGCAGCACAACGCATCGGCGACTACGAAAACGCAGCAAAACTGAAATACAGCCGTCTGCCCGAATTGCAGAAAAAACTGGAAGAGGCGCAGAAAAACGGCGGCAAGGCGAAAAACACCCTTCTGCGCGACACCGTCACCGAAGAAGAGATCGCCAAGGTCGTCTCCCGCTGGACGGGCATTCCCCTCGCAAAACTCATGGAAGGCGAGCGCGAAAAGATCCTGCACCTCGACGACATCCTGCATAAACGCGTCATCGGTCAGGACGAAGCGGTCACCAAAGTCACGGAAGCGATCATCCGCTCCCGCGCAGGCATCGCCGATCCCAATCGCCCCATCGGTTCTTTTCTCTTCCTCGGTCCTACAGGCGTCGGCAAAACCGAACTTGCCAAAGCGCTCGCGGAAAGCCTGTTCGACGACGAACACAATCTCGTGCGCATCGACATGACCGAATACATGGAGAAATTTTCTGTCTCCCGCCTGATCGGCGCCCCTCCGGGATACGTCGGTTATGACGAAGGCGGCCAGTTGACCGAAGCGGTGCGGAGAAAACCCTATTCCGTTGTCTTGTTTGACGAGATCGAAAAAGCGCACCCCGACGTTTTCAACATCCTTTTACAGGTGCTCGACGACGGGCGCATCACCGATTCGCAGGGCCGCACGGTCGATTTCAAAAACACGATCATCATCCTCACATCCAATCTCGGCTCTTCCTTTCTTCTCGAAGGCATTGACGAAAACGGCGAGATCTCCGAGGACGCGAAAGACAAAGTTTCTCAACTGCTCAAACAGAGCTTCCGCCCCGAATTCCTGAACAGGCTGGATGAGATCGTCTATTACAAACCGCTTACAAAAGACAACATCACCAAGATCATCGATCTTCTCATCAAAGATCTTTCCGGCAGGCTTGCAGACAAGCAGCTTAATCTGGAGATCACCCCCCTCGCAAAAGATCTGATCATCGAAAACGGTTACGACCCGGTCTACGGCGCGCGGCCGCTCAAACGGTATCTCCAAAGCAAGGTGGAAACGCTCATCGCAAGGACGATCATCGCAAACGACCTGCAAGCGGGCAACACAATAGAGATCGGCGCCAGAAACGGCGATTTCACCGTCGATATCAAATAATTTGCAACCTCAACTTGAAATAATTTTGCTCTGCCTTCAACGGCGGTTCAGACGGACGGCTTTATCCCGCTTTAGGACACCGTGTTTCGGTCCCAATGAAAACGCGGAGCCGCAGAATTTTCTGCGGCTCCGCGCCTTTTTGTCTGACACAAACATTTTCGTATATTTGATATTTATAAGATCGGAAGCGTCTGCGGACATCAGCTTTTCGTGCGTTATGTCAGAGCGAATATATTTTCAGATATGCGGGCGGAACTTCGTCCGTCTGCCAGACGCCGTTTTCCGAAAGATAAAACGCGTAACCGTCCCGCGACATTTTTCCCGCGCTGACGGCAAATACGCACGGTTCGCCGTGCCGCGCTCCCACCCTGGCGGCGGTCTGCGGATCGGGTGAAAGGTGCACATATTGCCGCGACATTTTACAGATACCCTCGTTCTTAATTCTGGCGGCAAATTTCTGCGCTGTTCCGTGATAGAGCGTTTCGGGCGGCGCGGCGGGCGTCATCGCTATGCGCACGGGAAAAGAATGCCCTTGATTCGCGCGTATCCTGCTCCTGTCTTCGCTGAAAGAATATCTGCCCTTTTCGTCTTCGCGCACGATCTTTTCCAAGAGCGGAAGATCGATCTCTCGTCCCGTTTTCCGCATCCCCGCAATGAGTTCGTCCACATCCGCCCAGCCTTCGCCGTCCGTGTTTATCCCCGCCGATTCGGGATGATGGCGGAGAAGATAACTGATATAACGGCTGAGTTTTTCCTGTCTTTCATCCATGCCTTGTCTTTCGTTTTTGCCCTGCCCGTCGTTTTGCCTTTCACCCAAGCTCTGTCTGTCATCCATACTTTGCATTTCATCAATATTCTGTCTGTCGTCCATAAGCAGTCTCCTTTGTACGATCGGATAAAATCAAGCGCGGACCGCAAGTCCGCGCTTTTCCGTTCGCAATTTTTTTATTCGATCTTGATGATCTCGTCCTCGTCCAGATCCTGCAAAAAATCGGGAAGATCGTCGCGGGCGTTGTCTGTTTCGGTCTTTTTTCCGTTTCCTGCCTTTTCTTCTTCCGCGGGAGCGGCAGACGATTCTGCACCCTCTTCTTTATCTACGTACACGTTGTTAGCGTACAGATAAGAATCGGGTTCGTCGCCGTGCAATTTTGCGATGGATTCCATCAGCGTATCGTAATCGGGCAGATCTTCGATACTGTTGAGCTTGAAACGTTTGAGAAAATTATCCGTCGTGGCATACAGGATCGGGCGCCCGACCGCATCTTTTCTTCCGACGGGCTCGATCATTTTCAGATTGAGGAGCGTATGTATCGCATAGTCACAGTTGAGTCCGCGCAGATTTTCAAGTTCACCCTTGGTAATCGGCTGTTTGTACGCGATGATCGCCGAACATTCCAGGATCGTGCGGGTAAACTCGCGCTCTTTGATCGGATTGAGGACGGAAGAGACATAGTCTTTATACTCGGGATTGCTGGATAGCTGCAACTTTTTGTTGAACATAAGCAGGCGCAATCCGCTCTTTTCCGTATATTTTTCCTGTAAGTTTTTTGCTGCGTCGTTGACCTCTTTCACGCTCACGCCGAGTTTTTCCGCGATGATATCGACGGGAACGGGGTTCCCCGATACAAATAAAATGCTTTCGAGTATATTACTCAAATTGTCCAAAATCTCCAATTGATTCGTCCTCGCTTCTGTCAGGATTATATTTGATATAGATCTTGTCGAACGTGTCGCCCTGCTCCACTTTGATAAACTGATATTTCAGCAGCTCCAAAAGCGCCTGAAACGTCGTGATGATCTCATTGCGCGAAGCCCTGCGGGAAAACAGCTCGTCAAAGGCGACCGTGCCGCGTTCGCTGACCGTGGCGCAGATGTACGACGCTCGGTCGGGTATCGTGTAGACATCTTTCGGGATCTCTCGTTGCACGTTTTCGTCGCGCATTTTTGCCTCCTGCCGCAGCATGAGGTCTGTAAACGCTTTCAAAAGCCCTTCAAGGTTAAAATCTTTATAGACGATCTTTGCTTCGCCGACATTTTTATCCGGTTCTTTATAATAATAGCCGATCGTTTCCAGTTCTTTGAGTTTCGCGCTCTCTTCTTTGAGGAGTTTGTACTCTTCGAGCGCGCGAATGAGCATGGTCTCGCCGTCCTCTTCGTTTTCCTCCTGTTCGACGATCGCGGGAACAAGACTCTTCGCCTTGATCTCCAAAATTGCCGAGGCTATGCTCAGATATTCGCTCGCCTTGTCGATATCGATATAAGGAAGCCCCTTCATGTAATCCAGGAATTGCTCGGTCACTTTTGACACGAATATATCCTTGATCTCGATCTGCTCCTGTTTGATGAGAAATAAGAGAAGATCGAGCGGCCCTTCAAAATTATCGAGCACGGTCGTATAATCTACGACCGATTCAAAATTTTCCGCAGGATCCTTTGCCATCAGAATACCAACCCCCAAAGTTTCAGTATGGGAAATTCAAACGCCCACACCACATACCGCAGCACATATCCTAAAATATCGACATAAGAAAAAATCTGTCCCGCAAGGCGCAGCATTTCATATTGCATAAACATCTCGGAAAGAAAATGGATGCCGATAAGAACAATCAGAATGATGCTGCCATAGCGTTCGAAAAACCTGTATATCCGCCCGTGCCGTTTGTTGACCGCCTGCACGACCCGCCATCCGTCAAGCGGCGAGAGCGGAATGAGATTGAAGACGCAAAAGGTGACGGAATATAAAAAGAGATACAGCGTCAGCAGTTCCAAAAACGCCTGCAACAGCGGATACGGTACGTTCACAAAATTTACGACGAGCAGATACAGCGGACAAAACAGGAACGCCGTCAGATAATTCATCGTCACGCCCGCGAGCGCCGTAAAAGCCAATCCTTTCCTGTAATGCGTAAAATTGTAAGGATTGATCGGAACGGGCTTTGCCCAGCCGAATTCCGCAAACGCAAAAAGGATGAGCCCGAGCGGGTCAAAATGCGCGAGAGGATTCAGTGTCAGCCTTTTATAATATTTCGGAGTGGGATCGCCGCATTTATAGGCGACGAACGCATGCGAAAATTCATGGAGCGTAAGAACCACCGTGACAGCCAGAAAGCTCGCCAGCAGCCGAACAAAAGTATACATGAAAAAATTATACAATATCTGCAAAAAAAAAGCAAGGCTTTCGACGAAAGATACGCTTCTTGCCCGAAAGCAAACGCAGAAAGCGGCGCCCGTTTTTGAAAAAACGGGCGCCGCTTTCGGTCATTGCAGTCTTTCGGGAATGACGTCGTTGCGCACGAGGTCTTCGTAGGACTGCGGTTTTACGATATATTCCGCAAACCCGTCTTTGACGAGAACGACGGGCGGAATGCGGTTTCTGTTATAGTTGCTCGCCATCGAATAGTTATATGCGCCCGTAGAAAGGACTGCGAGGATGTCACCCGTCTCTGCCTTGGGAAGCATCACGTTCGCGCATACGATGTCGCCGCTTTCACAGCATTTGCCCGCAACGGAAACGACCTCCTCGGGCTTTTCCGCCGCGCGGTTAGCAAGCAGTGCCGTATATTTCGCCTGATATAACGCGTAACGCGGATTATCGAACATACCGCCGTCTACCGCGACATACTTTTTCACGCCGGGAATATCTTTGATCGCGCCCACGGTGTACAGTGTGACGCCCGCTTCCCCAACGATCGAGCGGCCCGGCTCGATCAGAAGGAAGGGCTCTTTCAGTCCGTACTCTTTCGCGCGGAGCGCAACTTCCGAAATGATCGTCTCCAAATAAGCCGCATATCCCGAAGGCGTGATCTTTTTATCTTCGTCCGTATACCAGATGCCGTATCCGCCGCCGAGGTTCAGCCTGTCCGCCTCAAATCCGAATTTCGCCTTCATGTCCGCCATGAACGCCATCATTTTTCCGACGGCGAGCCTGAACGACTCCTTTTCAAAGATCTGCGAGCCGATATGGCAATGATACCCGCGAAGGCGCAGGTTCTTCTTCCCGAGCGCAACCGCGGTGATTTTTTCGGCGGTGCCGTCTGCAAGCGAAAAACCGAATTTACTGTCCGTTTTTGCCGTCTGGATAAAATGATGCGTATGCGCCTCCACGCCCGGATTCACCCTGAAAAGGATGTCCTGCGTCTTGCCGCGCGCGGCGGCCAGCCCGTCCAGCAAATCCAGCTCGTTGAAAGAATCCACGACGATCGTCCCCACGCCGCAGTCGAGAGCATATTCCAGCTCTTCTCGCAGTTTGTTATTGCCGTGCATATAGATCTTGTCTGCCGGAAATCCCGCTTTGATCGCGGTATACAATTCGCCCCCCGAAACGACGTCGACGCCGATCCCCTCTTCTTTGGCGATCTTGTAGATCGCAAGACAGGAAAACGCCTTCGACGCATACAGAACGAGCCCGCGCCCGCCATATTCTTTCTCAATGACGCCGCGGTACGCCGCGCACATATCGCGTATGTATTTTTCGTCCATGACATAGAGGGGCGTTCCGAAACTTTTTGCCAGCCCCACGGCGTCACAGCCGCCGATCTCCAGATGTCCTTCCCGATTGATCTTCAACGTATCCCTGAAATTCATGTGTCTCACCTCGTCTATTTATTTTAACAGAAAACGCAAAATTATGCAACGGTTTATCCTGCCTTTTAGAGTTTTTGACGCGTCTTTCACATAAATTTGCGCATAATTGAAAAACCGACACATATTTTGGCATATGTTTTAAAAAACACGGGGGATTATCCGCACAAGCGGCCAATCCCCCTTTGGTTTCGTTAAAAAACCGTTCACTTTTCGGCATTTTTCAGAAAATATGCCTGCGCGTCAAGCATTTCACCGAGCGTTTCGACCTTGCGGTATTTGCCGTCGGAACAAAGCTTCCTCGCCTTCACGTTATCGGAAAGCATGACCTGCAGTATGCCTACGATCTTGTCTTCGATCTTTTTATCCTGTACGGGCGCGGCAATTTCAACGCGTTTGTCCGTGTTGCGTGTCATCAGATCGGCACTGGAAATATACGTCACACGATCCTCGCCTTTACCGAACGAATAGACGCGGGAATGCTCGAGGAACCTTCCGACGATGCTGATAACGCGGATATTATCCGTCTTGCCCTCGATCCCGGGCAGAATACAGCAGATCCCGCGGATGATGAGTTCGATCCTCACCCCCGCGCGGCTCGCCTCTTCAAACTTATCGATGATCGTCTTGTCTGTCAGGCTGTTCATCTTGGCAAGGATATATCCGTCTTTCCCAGCCCTCGCCTTTTCGATCTCACGGTCGATGTATTTCATCAGGCCCGATTTGAGCGTTTCGGGAGCCACAAGCAGTTTTTGATAGACAAAATCGGTGTTGCAGATGGCGATGTTCCTGAAAAAAGCGACGGCGTCTTCCCCGACAGACCTGTCCGACGTGATGATGTTCAGATCGGTATACTGTTTGCTCGTCGATTCGTTGTAATTGCCCGTACCCAAATGCGTGATGTATTTGATCTCCTCCCCGTCTTTGAGCACAACGGAAATGATCTTGGAATGTACTTTATAATTCTCCATTCCGTAAATGATGGTACAGCCCGCATCCTGCAGTTTCCCTGCAAAATACATATTGTTCTGTTCGTCGAAACGCGCGCACAGCTCTATGACGACGGTGACCTGTTTCCCGTTCTCGCTCGCCTTGCAAAGAAGCTCGGCAATGCGCGAATGACTCGCAAGCCTGTAAATGGTGATCTTGATGGAACGAACGCGCTCGTCCGTCGCGCACTCTTCCAAAAGATCGACTATAGGCGACATACTGTCGTAGGGATAAGAAAGAAACAGGTCCTTGCGGAAAACCAGGTCGATCAGAGACGGTGCACCCGCGATCTCTTCGGGCACCGCACCCTTGAAGGGGGGATATTTCAAAAGCGCGCTCTCCTCGGGGGGCAGAAACGAACCCAGCGAGAACATAAATTTATAGTCGAAAAAGCGCTCATCCCTGAAACAGAATTTCGGATTAAGTTTGAGAAGTTTCAGCACAAAATCTTTCAGCTTTGAATTTTCGTTGTCAACTTCCAGCCTTACGACGTTCATCTTTGCGCGAGATTCTACTTTTTTGCGCATGATCTCGGAAAAATCGTGCTCCACATCCGCATCGTCGATGTGTGTGTCAAAGTCAGCGTTACGCGTGACGCGCATCATCATTTCGTCTTTTACAGAATAACCGATGAACGCGAGCTTACCGAAAGCGCGCACAAGCTCTTCCAGAGGGATCAATCGCACCTTTTTCCCTGAGCCGACCCGATACAACCTGTCGAGCGCGGAATTAAACGCCATCACACCGATCATGCGGCGATCGTCCTTTTCCAGATCGTACAACATATAGTTTTTCATGTTTTCGAACTGCATAAGAGGATGTTTCGCATCCAGCACCATCAGCGTGAGCAGCGGAAGAACGTGCTCGGTAAAGATCGCCCTGCACTCTTCTCTCTGCCGCGGCGTGAGTTCCTCCTGCCGCAAGATGCGGATGCCGCTCCTTGCGATCTCTTTGCGCAGCGTATTGTAGCACGCCGCCCTTTCGCCGTAATACCCCTCCACGATCGACGCAATGCCGTCCAGCTGCTTCGCGGCAGTCAGCTCCGTCTTGTTGTCCTCTGCCTGCGGATCGGAAATGTTTTCGTTGTAAAGACTCCCGACGCGCACCATAAAAAATTCATCGAGATTGGACTGAAAGATCGCAAGAAATTTACACCTTTCGAGAACCGGATTGGTCAAATCTTTTGCCTGATCGAGAACACGTTTATTGAACAGCAACCAGCTGTACTCTCTGTTGACATAAATATCTCTGATAAATTTTTTCTTCGCCTTTTCAATGGCTGCAAGATTTTTCACCTTACCCCTCCTTGCCGCGTTTATTCCTTCTTTTCCTCCGCCTGCGGCAAAATATTTTCCGCAACGGGTTGCTTGCGGGGACGGCCGCGCCTCTTTACGGGGACCGCAACAGCGGCGCTTCCGCCGTCCGCCTGACCTTCTGCAGACGCTCCCGCTTTCTCATCCGCCTTTTTTCCGTCCGTTGCGGCGATCTCTTCGGTCCCGTTCACCGCCTCTTCGCCGTTCTTTTCCGCTCCGCGCGCAGGCACGCCTTTGTCCGCAATGTCCTTCGCCTTTGCGGGCGCGTTCTTCACCCGACCTTTTCTGACGGCTTTTTTCGAACCCGCGGCGGGAAGCGCACGCGCAGTCCCTCCGACGGTATGATTTTCGAAATCGTAATACATTCCCGACTCTTTGCCTTCCAAAACAAGTTGCAGATAACCTTCTTTCACGCCGCGGTCGCTGACAACGATATGCCGCAATCCGAAACGCTTGAACAGATTTTTAAGCACGATCGTAGCCGGCCCGATCAGATACAGCTTTTCGGGCGCGTTGTTCAGGATCAGCGTCGAGCGCTCCGCATCCACGAGAAGATGCGAAACAAGTTTCTTGAATTTTTTATATTCGATCGTCTTTACGCCGTCCTCACCCGAAACGTCCGCGTAGTCGGCATAGACGTCATAGACGGCTCGGTTGGTCGCCCCGACCATGACCGCCGTGGCAAACACTTCCTTTTTCGGCAGATCCGCATCATCGAATTTTTCCGTAAGGAACTTTTTGATGTCCTTCGCCTCTTTTTCGTTCGGCTGGATCTTTTTGATGAATTTGCGGTGCAAGTCCAAAAGGCCGAAATCAAAACACATCATATCCTCTTTGTTGCCCTTGGTAAGATCGCAGATCTCCAGACTTTTGCCGCCAAGATCGAGAAGGACCGCTTTCTCAAATGAAGCATAATAAAGGTTGGCGATATAGTCGCAATACGCCTCCGTCTTGCCGTCGGTGAAATTGACGGGAAGCCCCGTGCGCTCCGTGACCGCTCGCGCGACCTCTTCGCAGTTTTCGATAACGCGAAGCGCCGCCGTCGAAATGAGATAGCAATAACGCACGCCGAAACGCTCGCATTTATCCTTCATCTCTTTCAGCGCGTCGATCAGCTTTTCCGTGCCGCGCTCGGAGAGGCGCTTGCCTTCCAGATAATGTAATAGGCTCAGACTCACTCTGTCTTTGAAAATGATCTCTGTCTTGCGCTCGTCCGCCTCCGCAACGATCAATGACAGACTGCTCGAACTGATGTCGATAACCGAATATTTCATAAACAACTCCTTTTTCTGTAAATATGAACGTCCGTTACACGCCGAATCCGATGCCGATGTCTTCCGCAAAGCGGACGATATCCCCCTCGGGATCGACCAGTTTGTATTTTCCCGCGATCTCCGCCAACGCGTTGAACGTGATGCGGTTTCCCGAAACTGCGGCGGTAACGCCGAATTTTCCTTCCTTTGCCAATGCCGCGGCAAACCCGCCCAGCCTCGACGAGAGCAATCTGTCGTACGCACAGGGCGTGCCGCCTCTCTGCAGATATCCCAGGACGGAAGCGCGCGTTTCGAATCCCGTGCGCTCTTCCAGGATCTCCGCAAGATGCCGCGTCACCGTGCTCTCGCCCAGAGCGGTGCGGACAAACGTCCTTTCCGATTTTTTGAACTTCGCCTCCGACGCAAGCACAGCGCCCTCCGCGACGGCGATCATCGTGTACGGCTTCCCGCTCTTTCTGCGCTTTGTGACAAATTCGCAGACGGCATCCACGGAAAAAGGCTTTTCGGGGATCAGGATCATGTCCGCCCCAGCGGCGATCCCGGCGTGCAACGTAAGCCACCCCGCTTTGTTGCCCATGATCTCCACAAGCATCGTTCTGCCGTGGCTCTCCGCCGTCGTGGAAATGCGGTCTATCGCATCCGTCGCGACCTCGACCGCCGTCTGAAACCCGAACGTCACGTCCGTCCCGTAAATGTCGTTGTCGATCGTCTTGGGAAGCCCGATCACGTTGCAGCCTTCCATGCACAGGAGCGCGGCAGTCTTATGCGTGCCCGCACCGCCCAGCGTAAACAGGCAATCCAGTCCCATTTTTTTGTAATTTTCGCACATCTTTTCAAGCTTGGAAGGCCCGTCGTCCGCAACGGTCATCAATTTGAAGGGCTGACGGGAAGTACCGAGAAGCGTCCCGCCCCTTCCGAGCACATTCTCGACATCTCTCCTGTCCATCGGAAAACTTTCGCCTTCGATCAGACCGCCATAGCCGTTCGGAATGCCGACGATCTCCGCATTTTTAACATTTTCATCCAAATAAAGCACGATGGAACGTATCACCGCGTTCAGCCCGGAGCAATCTCCTCCGCTCGTCAGAATACCGAATTTCATAACATACCTCTTTGATTGTATTCGCCCGTTTCGTTCCTGTCAACCGCCGCAAAAGACATTGCCGCGAAAATTACAAAATTATTACAAAAATCAAGCCGACCGCAATCACAAAATCATACCTATGCGCGATCCCCGCAATGAACTAAACCGCGTCCTTTTGCTGTATGGCTCCGCTTTCTGTTCGGTTTTGTTTATCCTCTGCCGATATTTCAATTTTTAACTGTTTTTTGCGTACACATTTATTTTACTATAAAGTAAAAACATTGTCAATGCCCGCATAAAAAAAAGCAACAAAAAAACGGCTCGCAAGAGCCGCCTTTTTTACAAATTTTTCAGATAAAAGATCTCTTCTTCTCTGAGAGAGCGCACCTTGCCTCTTTCCAGAGAGCCGAGCGGAAGCTCGCCGATCTTGATCCTCTTCAAAAAAACCACTTCTTTTCCTATGCTTTCGAACATTCTGCGGACCTGTCTGTTCCGCCCTTCGCCGATGGTCACGTGCAATTTCGTATATTTTTTATCCGTCTCGACGATCTTGATCTTGCTCTTGCCCGTCCGCTTACCGTCCAGCTCCACACCCGCGCGCAACTTGTTGAGGAGCGCTTCCGTCACCTCGCCTTCAATGCGCACGAGATAGGTCTTGGGGATCTCGTTTTTCGGATGCGTAAGACGGAACGCGAGTTCACCGTCGTCGGTAAAGATCAGCATCCCTTCGCTGTCATAATCCAGCCTTCCCACGGGATACACCCTCCCGACATTTTCAGGCAAAAGTTCCATGACCGTCTTCCTGTCCTTGTCGTCTTTGACGGTGCAAACGTACCCTTTCGGCTTATTCATCAAATAATATTTATGAACGGCGGGAAGAGTCACTCTCTCGCCGTTCACTGTGACGATATCTTTTTCATCGACATCACAACCGAGTGCACAATCTTTTCCGTTCACTTTGACTTTGCCCTCTTCGATCAGCTTATCGCAGGCGCGCCTGCTCGCAACGCCGCATTCCGCAAGAAATTTATTGATGCGCATTCTTCCTCTCGTCCGACGAACCGCTCCGCGATCTGACGCAGAACATCCGTCCATGTCTTTTTTACGGTATCTATACTATAAATTTTTTCCGAAAAAATCAACTGATTTGCAAGGTAAATACGCAAAATTCCCAAATCTTGTCCTTTAAATACCGGCAGGCGAACGCTTGCGGGAACTTCCGTCTCAAAACGCACAAGCTCTCGCTCCTTTTCGGTGATCGGATAGTAGAAATCCTCTTTGCATCCGAGCCGACAGTCTTTACCCTTCACGTCACTGTGCACCGTCGCAGAAAACATATCTGCCGAAAAAACCTTTTCGTAAGAATATCGCGCAAACGCCTCATCCAGAATTTCAGCGCTGCGCTCATACATGGCAGGACTGTTCAGAACGACGGAGACAAGCTGCATACCCGAACGTTTTGCCGCCGTAACAAGGCATCTTCCCGCAGCTTTTGTATATCCCGTTTTGACTCCGTTGGCATCCTCATATCTGACAAGCATTTTATTCTTGTTTTCCAGCCGCCTTTCATAACCGCACCCGCCGTCAGGAATTACCGCGCTCTTTGCCGACACGATCTCTCTGAACACGGGATTTTTCATCGCACGGCAGGCAATTCTCGCCAGATCCCGCGCCGTGGTATAATGATCATCCGCAGGCAGCCCGTGCGGATTTTTAAATGAACTGTTTTCGGCCCCCATCAATTTTGCACGCTCGTTCATAACGTCGGCAAACGCTTCTATGCTCCCGCTGTGAAAGACGGCAAGCGTCTCCGCGCAATCGTTCCCCGAACGGAGCATAAGTCCGTAAAGCAAATTCTTCACGGAAATTTTTTCCCCTGCGACGAGATAAATGCTGGATCCTTCGACACCTGCACAACTTGCGGGAACGGTCACGATCTCATTGAGATCACAATCTTCTATGATGATCAGCGCAGTCAGGATCTTCGTCGTGCTCGCCATGGGAAGTTTTTCGTCGGCATGGAGAGAAAACAGTTCTCTCCCGCTTTCCGCTTCCATGACCATCTCCGCGCAAGATGAAACTTCAGCCTTTACACCGATCGGCTCAAAAACGTTGAATACGTATGCGGCGCTCAGCATTATAGACATCACCAGAGCGACCGACACGGCAAACCTTGTCGCCACGCCTGACCTTACCGACGAAAAAAACGCAGTCTTACGCATTTTTCCCCGCCATGTTTGAAATCAACTCGGCCGCTTTATCAATTAAATTATCCAAGGGTTCGTCTCCCGCATGAATATAACTGCACGTCTTGCCGTCATCCAAAATAAAACCTGCGGGACGCATAGACACGACCGCGCCGCTTCCGCCCGCAAAAGGTGCCGTTTCATCGTCTTTGATAACTTTCAGATCTCCATATTCACCCCCGCCCGTCAGATATCCGACAGTCACTTTGGAAACAGGAATCAGTCTGAAACCGCCCGACGTGACAATCGGTCTGCCGACGACGGCATTCACATCAATAAGCTCGCTTAAATTTTCCACGGAACGGTCGACCAGATCACCGACCCTCTTGTTTTTTTCTTTTACGCCCATAGGCCAACAACCTCTCCAATAAAATTTTAACAGCCGCTATGAATAAGATCAGCAAATTGAATGCGATCACGGCGCGAATCGTCGCACGAACGCCTTTTCGGTTCATATCCGTGATCACCTCGCCGCAAAGCTTGATATCTTTCTTTTTTTGCAGACCGTAAAAAACAAGATCGGTGATCTTTCTCAACAACAATCCGATCGTAAGCGCCGCCGAAGCATACTGCGCGCCGCCGACCTCTATGATCTGCTTATAACTGCAAACGACAAATCCGCGCGTGATCTCAAACTTTTTTCTCGCATTAAGCAACTCGGCATAAGGCAGGATCACCGCTTTTTTCTCTGAAAGATGAAATACGATCCCGCCCGTGTACAATTGTGCGTAGCCGCTCAAAATCCTGACAATACCCGCAAAATAGACGGCGAATCCCGCTTTCTTTGTCTCGGAATCCCAAAAGACATAACTCTGTATGAAGATGGGAAAAAGCAGGACCGCCGCTATGATTGCGGTTACAATAAACCCTTTCATTTAATGTAATTTATACGTGACACAGTACATCGCATACTTCAAATTATCCAGTTTTCAGCCGCTTTTCGGATGGAATCAAAGTAAGATACTTTTTTCACGTTTTCGTTGGAAACCAGCACTACCCTGTCGGCTTCTACGTTATTTTTATAGACGATCGCAGTACCGACCTTGTCTCCTTCACGAAGCGGCGCTTTGACGATGTCAAATTCGACCTCATAAAAGATCTCGTCGCTATCGTTTTTCGCACTGAAAACATAAGAAGAACGTTCCGGTTTTACCGCGGCATCGGACTTCTTTCCGCCGACGACAGGACACCTTTCGTCGAGCGGCGTCGCAGCATCGAAGATCACTCTGTTGCTGTAATTCGCAAACGCGTTGTCAAAAGATTTTTTAACCCTGTCAAACCTATCCTGACTGCTTTTTGCTCCGAGCACAACGGAAACAATGCGCATATTCCCCCTTTCCGCAGAAGCAGCCAGACAAAATCCCGCATCATTCGTGAAACCCGTCTTCCCCGCATCGCAGCCATTATAACTCTTCAGCAGTTTGTTCGTATTCGCCATCTCCGTCTCGCGACCTTTAGGATGCGAGATCTTATCCATCCAGATCTTGCTGTATCGAAAATATGCATCGTGTCCGAGCAACGCCGAAAACATCTTTGCGACGTCCTTTGCGCAAGAGTATTGTCCCGCTTCGGGCAATCCCGTGCAATTTACAAAAACTGTATCGTTCATATTCAGGTCTTTGGCGCGCGCATTCATTTTTTGCACGAAGCCTCCTTCGCTTCCGCCGATGCGTTCCGCCATCGCAACGCAAGCATCATTTGCCGAAGCGATACAAATGCTCTTGATCAGATCATCTGCCGTATATACCGCCCCCGCTTCCAAAAACACCTGAGAGCCGCCCATACCGCTCGCCGTTTCACTTGCAGTGATCTTTTCGTCAAAAGATAATCTGCCCGCGTCCGCTTCCTCAAAACATAAAAGCATCGTCATAACCTTACAGACGCTCGCGATCGGAAGATGCTCCGTTTCGTTTTTCGCATCGATAACCGTGCCGCTGAAAAAATCAGCAGTATACCAAGATCTGCAATCGTCCGCTGTATCGGAAGTTTCCGCCGCCGCCGCGACCGGCACAGTCAATGCCGCAAACATGATCGCCGATAAAATGGATACGGCAATTTTTTTCATAACTTTTCCCTCCGCTTTTATCTTTATTCTTTGTAAATTGTATTCTTTTATGCAAAAAGAGCGCCGCAATTCCTGCGGCGCTCTCTCCGTGTCGAAAAATAAAAATAAGGTCAGATTTTAGAAATAAATTTATGCAACAAACGAGACAGCTTCGCGTGCTTTTCTTCCAACGTTTCGAGCACTTCTTCGTGATCAAGCGAATCCCTCGCGATCCCCGCCCCCATATTGCTGATACAGGAAAGCCCGACGACGCGAAGAGAAAGATATTTTGCATACACCGCTTCGACAGCCGTACTCATCCCGACCGCATCCGCACCTGCCGTTCGCAGAAGGCAGATTTCCGAAGGCGTTTCATAAGACGGCCCGAGCACCTGCACATAAACGCCTGCATGCGCGCGCATTCCCATTTCCTGCGCCACAGAACGCAATTTATCCGATAATTGATTATCATAAAGAGCGCTTAGATCGATAAATACGGGTGCGTCCGGCATTGCCTTGACACCTATAAGCGGATTTTTGCCCGTCATGTTGATATGATCCTCAATGATCATGATCTCCCCGGGTCTGTAGCGCGTATTGATCGCCCCTGCGGAGTTTGTAATGATCAGTGTATGGATCCCCAACTGTTTCATAACAGAGATCGGAAGGACGACATCGCCTATCTCACGGCCTTCGTATAAATGCACTCTTCCTTGCGCGGCGATAACGCGATTTCTGCCGATCTTTCCGAAGACAAAATTCCCCGCGTGTCCTTCTACGCCGCAAGAAGGCATACCTTCCAATTTTCCATAGGGAATACAGACTCTTTCTTCCAGAAAATCCGCAACGCCACCCCATCCGCTTCCGAGTACGACGCCGATATCGGCATCGGAGCAAATCATTTTTGCGATTTCTTCGGCAATCGCGTCTGCCCTTTCATCCGCATAATATCTCATTTTCGTGCCTCCTTTATAATTTTGTCATAGATCACCGCATCCCGCCTCAATCCGAAACAAGCCGCCACGAAATCGGCGATACAGTCAAATCCATTTATCGTTTTCAGATCGAAAGGCATGACCCTGTCGCCGAAAATCAGAAGCGGCACATACTCCCGAGAATGGTCCGTCGAAGGGGTTGTCGGGTCGCACCCGTGATCCGCCGTTACGATCAGAATATCCTCTTTATCCAAAGTTTCCATGATCGCAGGAAGCGCGGAATCGAAATACGCAAGCGCAGAAGCATATCCTTTTACGTCATTGCGATGCCCATACAGCATATCTGTATCGACCAGGTTAACAAAAATCAACCCGTCCTTTTTCTGTTGCAGGCAATCCAAAAGCGCACGTATTCCCTCGGCATTGTTTCCCGTGTGGATGCTTTCCGTTATCCCCCGCCCGCAGAATATATCGGCGATCTTACCGATCGCAAGAACACGCACTCCATGCGCGTACAATTCGTCCAGCACAGTCTTGCCCGGCGGTTCGAGCGCATAATCCTTCCTGTCCTCGGTGCGGACAAACTTATTGTCTTTATAAATAAACGGGCGTGCGATCACTCTCCCGACCGAACGACTTCCCGTCATCAGCGCACGCGCTTTTTCGCAGATTTCATAGAGCTTCTGCAAGGGAATCACGGAAGTATCCGCCGCGATCTGCATCACAGAATCCTGCGAAGTATACAAAATGGGTTTCCCCGTCCTGCGATGCTCTTCCCCAAGCCTTTGGATGATCTCCGTACCTGAAGCAGCCTCATTTCCCAAAAAAGAAAATCCGGTCGCCTTTTCAAGATCGGAAAGCACGTCCGCCGGAAAGTATGCATATACTTTGAACGGTTCTTTGAGCACAAGCCCCGCTATTTCATAATGACCCGCAGTCGTATCCTTGGCTTCCGTCTTTTCCGAAAGACGCGCATATGCAGCTTTCGGCTTCTCTTCGGGAACGGGCTTTCGTCCGTTGCCGCCAACAGTCGAAACGCCCTCTATATTGTTCAGCCCCAAAGCAGCGAGATTTTTCAGTTGTACTCCTGTCTTTTCATAAATATGCGCGTAGGTATTCGACCCGACGTCCCCAAATTTTTGCGCATCTGGCATTTCTCCGATCCCGAAGCTGTCTAAAACGATCAGAACAACACGCATACCATACCTCCGTTTTTTCTCTTTTCCATCTCCATTATACCACTTTTTGCAAAAAATGAAAGACCTTCCGCAAAATTTTTATCCCACAACAACATTCCCCGGCTTTCACTATAAAATAAACGAGGAAAAACGTTTCTACGCTTTTCCCCGCGGCGATCAGTTGCAGATCATATTAGAAATGCATGTTCCGTATCCCCTCGTAGGATCGTTGATAAATACATGGGTAATTGTCAATAAGTTTTAAATAAAATCCAAAATTTTTTTCAAACCGCGTATTCCTGGTTAAAATCGTGTAGTTTATCAGAACTAATTCCATTTTTTTCAGAGAGAGTCTTCAACGCGCTTTCGAAGAGATCTTGAAATTTAAAACGAATTCGAATCCCTCCTTCATTTTCAACATAAATCACATCGATCAGTTCCATAACAACTTCTCTGGATAATGAAGTTATGTTTTTATACTTTTTAAAGGACTCCAAAAACTCGTATGATTCTGAAACATTCTCTTTAGCTTGAGAAATTTTTTCCGTTAGCTCTCTTTGTCTCTGATCCAATTGAACAAGTTTATCTGCATATTCTTTTTTGAAATGGAAATATTGTTCCTTAGTTATTATATCACTTTTATAGTCCATATACAAATCGTTTTGGAATTTTGTTATTTTCTCTTTTTCTAAATCACAGGCATTCAACTCTTTTTTTAACATTAAGCATTTAAAATCCTCCTCAGGCGTTTTCTGTAAGGATTTTAACAATTCTTCTGTCTCAACAGCAAGCAAAACATACTTTTGAATTACAGCTAAAACCGTCTCATTCAGTTTTTTTACACGTGTTGTATGCCTTGTACATTGTTTCCATTGCAAGTATGATCCACAAACAAAATAATAAAATGAAATACCATTTTCCATATACCCACTGCGCTGCATTGCTCGTCCACAATCAGCACACTTAATATATCCGACATATATCGCTCCCGTTTCGACATCGCTCCTGCTTTCGCCACAATAACCTTTCTTTTGCCATGTGTCACGAAGGAAACGTTCCTGAACCTTATCAAATAAATCCTTATTTATAATTGCTTCATGGGTTCCTTCTTTCACAATATATCCTTCTTTCGGAACCGAAACTATTTTGGACAGCTTATAACTTACTTTTTGATAAGTATTCTGAACCATATTGCCCAGATACATTTCATTCTTAAGCATTCTTCTGATCGTTTGGGTTGACCAGCAGTTTTTGGTGTTGGGATGTTTCATTTTAGGTTTCACATTAAAGCCTTTACTAATTTTGTACTCCGTTGGATTAAGAATCCCTAATTCACTCAGTTGTTGTGTAATATTATATATGCTGACACCTTTGGAAAATAAATTAAAAATTAATCTTACAGTCTCAGCGGCTTCTTCATCTATTATTAATTTGTGATGGTCTGTTGGATCTTTTTTATATCCATATAATGGGAAAGAACCAATATATTCCCCTCTTTTTTGTTTTGCACGGAAAGTACTGCGTATCTTATTTGAAATGTCTCGTCCATATTCGTCATTCATAACATTCTTAAACGAAACAGTTGAGTTTTTTAAGGATAACGGATTTTTATAGCTATCAATATTATCGTTGATTGAAATAAAACGCAATTTTAACAATGGAAATACAACTTCAAGGTATCTACCTGTTTCATGATAGTTCCTTCCAAACCGAGATAAATCTTTTACAATCAAACAATTTACCTTTCCGCTTTTAATATCTTCCAATAGCCTAGTCATGCTTGGACGATTAAAATTTGTACCCGAAAAGCCATCATCAATATAGATATCATAAATCTGTAAATCCGGATTTTTTGCCAAATATCGATCGATGATTTTTCGTTGGTTTGCAATACTATCACTTTCTATCTTATCACCATCTTCTCTTGAGAGCCTCAAATACAAAGCTGTTCGCCAAATTGGCTTGCTATTCGCTACAACCATATCCAAATATTTACTGATTCTTCCAGTGCTCATATAGCCACCTCCATTTTTACAGTTTCCATATTTTTGATTCGCTCCGAATCATTTTTGGAAAGAAGATTTTTATTGGCTTCAATATAATTACATGCACGACTAAAGGCATCTTGAAATTTAAAGACAATTTCAATTCCGCCGCCTTCGTGAATATATATTATTTCTACCAAAGCAATCAAAACTTCTCTTGTCAGTTTTTCAATATTTCTATACTTTTTAAAACTTTGAATAAAAGCATTGCTTCCGTCAATCCCCTCCTTTTCTTGTTCTAACGTTTCTTTGATCTCTTTGATGCTTTGTTCAATTTTTACTATTTCACTTTCATACCGTTCTTTCAATATTAAATACTGCTCTTTTGAAATCATCTCATTCTTATAGTCAGGATATAAATCCAACAGTATTTTTTCAGTCTTGAGCTTTTCTTTCTCTTTTGTATCTAACAACGATTGCATTCTTGAATTTGCCGCTTTCCTCTTTGGTGAAGAATTGATCCGCTCTATTAAAGAATCCATATCAACAGCGATTTCTATATATTTAGATAAAACAGTAAAAACAGTCTTTTCCAGTACATCCGAGCGCATCGTGTGCCTTGTGCACGCAGCTTTCGTTTGCAGATCATACGTTACGCATGTATAATAATGATAGACATCCCAAAATTTTCTACGGCTTGCTTTCTTTTTTACCATTTGATGTCCACAATCAGCGCATTTCAAAAAACCAGCAAAAAGCGATAGTTCTTTACTTTTCGGCGAAATTCTCGTGTCTCGTTTCAAAAGATCCTGTACGTTTTGAAAGGATGCCTTATCGATAATCCCTTCATGATGATTTTCTACAATCACCCATCTATCTTTCGGAATTTGTCTGATTTTCTTAACCTTATGGCTAATCTTTTCGTGTCTGCCTTGAACTAGATCGCCGGTATACATCCTGTTTTCTAAAATACTTTTGACCGATTGCATATTCCAAAGACTGCTTCTCGAATACAAATGATAATTGGGGTATTTTGCTCGTTTGTAAGTGCTGGGGTTAGGTATTGATAATGAATTAAGTTTAAAGGTAATTCCGCGAATGGATATTCCCTCTAAAAATAATTGGAATATATATCGAACAACATCTGCAGCTTCCTGATCTATAAGAATCTGCCCTTTATGGGCTGAGTCACGAACATAGCCATAGACAGCGAACCCACATAGATACTCTCCGTTTTCCCTTTTTGCGACGAAAGTACTTCTGATTTTGTTAGAGATATCTCGGCAATATTCTTCATTGATAACATTTTTAAAAGAAACGGAAATATTGTTAATAGAACTCGGATAGAGATAACTATCAATATTATCCACCACAGAAATAAAACGAACATTCATGATTGGGAAAAACACATCTAAATATTGTCCCGATTCCAAATAATTTCGACCAAATCGAGACAGATCTTTTACAATCACACAATTAATTTCCCCTAATCGAATATCTTCCAGAAGTCTTTGAAATTCTGGACGTTCAAAATTTATTCCAGTATAGCCATCATCTGCATATTCGGACACCACTGAAATATCTGGATATTCTACCAAAAAGTCTTCAATAATCAAGCGCTGATTGGATATGCTATCGCTCTCAGGCTTATATTCATCATCCTTGTCTCCGTCTTCTTTCGACAAACGATAATAAAGTCCTGCTCTCCACTTTGCAGTGGAAGGCAGGACTTCGCTTTCCTTATATTTACTAATCCTTGCCATAATTGCAGTCTCCAAATTTATTTGGCGATAGCAACTAAGACATTTTTAACACATAACTATAATACCACTATACCAAATAAATTTCAATCCTTTTTCTATATTTTTTTTATGAGAAAATTTTCCAAACACTGTTGGAGTGTAGGCGCATCATTTGAAAACTCGACTTTAACCGGAACGTTTCCGACCTTGAATAAGTATGGGTTGTCTAATTCTTCCATAAAAGCCGTAATTCTTTCCAAAACCGATTTGTTACGATCTATTGATACTGTTGCTAAATCCTTTAAAGTTGACTGATCTGTTTCTTTAATACTTTTTGTTTTGTATAATTCTAATTCCATTTTTGTAACCATAACGTAATTTTCCCCTTTTTAAGCGCAAAATAAACCTGCAAACTTCTTTTTTCTTCCATAAATCACCAAAGAAAATAATGTTTGCGCGTCAATTATAAAAACGAAATGAATTACAAAAATCTAATCTAATTTTTTATTAAATTTTAAACTTTGATATGTTTTTTATAATATGTAAAACAATATACTGCCTTAAATCTTCATTTAATCTTCCATTTACATATGAACTAGAATCAATTAAAGGCTTATAAAGTTTTAATATTTTTTCCAAATCCTTTTGACTGCCAGACATGGCGTTTTCTAATACAGTGCGAAACTCGTCATGCGGCATAACTCTATCCTTCTTTATTTAGGTGTTTCTTTAGTTCTTTAAGCGCAAGCGACCTTTGATTATAGACATTTTGAATGGAACAACCGAGTTCATTTGCGATTTCCTCTGGAGATAGATTCTTAACAAAAAGATATAATAGAATTTTTTTCCTTGTCGGTGTTAATTTTGAAAATATCTTTGCTAAATCTTTGTTTTCAAAATTAAATTCATTGGCTTTTTGTTCTGATTCCAAAACTGGTTCATACTTTAATTTTTTTGTTATAGATTCGTCTTCTAAAGAATACTCAGAAAAAGTTTTCTTTTCTCGTCTTATAAAATCTATCTTAGCCCTTTTAACAACAATTTTTATCCATGCCGTAAATCTATAATATAATTCATTTTCCCCTTCCATAAAACTGTCCTTATCAAAAAAGCCATTAGAGTTAATAAAATAAAAAAAACCCCAACAAGTCGCTAAACCTGTCAGGGCAAAAAAATAAGCGCGTCTAAAAAACCCTTTTCAGGTTTAGACTGCGCAAAATTATGCTTATTTTTTACTAATTCAGATGTCTTTGCATCTACACATTATTTAGTTGTTTTTCATATCTCACTCCTTGACTAAATGCGCCATTTAATAAAAATCAGATTATATGCGCTGGTCTGTATAAATTATACCATCTATGTAATAACTAAAAATGATAAATCCTGTCTTATTTTTAAGTATTTTGTAGAAAACGATATCCCACCGTTCCGCAACATTTTCCATTATTGAATCCGTAAACGCGTCTTTTATGGTTTACCTGAATTCTCGGATAGTTAGTTTTTGCCTTCACCTCTTATCCTTTATGATTTTTAGGCGGAATTCTTATCAAATTCCGCCTTCATTGTTGTTCTTTTGCGCCCAGATAAAGTCATCCAGTCCCTTATACCGAGGATCCCAAATATAGGTGCCGAATCGAAACCCCATTTCGTCCAAGAGCGCCAAAAGATGATTGAACCCGTTCTGCACATGAATGTTTGTCGAGAAATCCATATCGAACGCCGTTTTAATCTCCCGAAGCCCCCGTTCCCGTAGCGTTTCGAGCGTTATCTGTAGATGCGTCAACGAATTCACGCCAGGCACGGCGAGCACCGTTAAGCCGGATAATGCGTTAATAATGTCCGCCTTCATAGGACCTTCTGTCAAAACCAGTTGTGATGAGATTACGCCGGCAAAATGCGTCCATCCCTCCGCTTTGCATCCGTCTTTTTGTTCCGTACTGGAAAACCAACGAAACTTGCGCCGCTGCACATTGTCTCGGCGTATCTGCAATCCCTGAATCAATCCGTCAGCATTCCTTACAGGGATGAGTATCCCGCGCCTTTCCTGCATAAACGTCCATGTGCCGGAATCCGATCTGTAAAATCCCGGTACTCCTGCCAAGTAAAGCCCGTCCATCTGCAACTGTTTGGCGATGCTCGCCATGCCTACGACAGGTGTGGTCTTGTAACCAAGCCGTTCGATATCCGCCTCTTTCAGACCTCGTCTTAATAAATTTTCTCTGTGGTCTTTGGCAAGCGACAGTTTATCAAGCAACGCGCTGTATGTGGCGTGCCGGCTTTCGATATCCGTAATCGGACATTCAACACCAAAATCGTTTGACATCGGTTCCACCTTGATTTTCGGTCGTTTCACCTGACTCGGCGTACCGAGACGATCCACAAGCACACGAAGCACTTGATCTCTCGGTACGCCGGTATAAAGTGAATACAAATCGAAAATGCCTCCGGAAACGCCGCATCTCGGACACCGAAACACTTCTTTTTTGAGGTTGATATTTAAATGCTTTTTATAAGGCTTTTCATCGCAACACGGACATTGCACATAGTACGATGCCTGCCCAATCGGCGGATACGGCAGCCCCAAAATTGAAATTATATCCGTAATATGAAACATTTCCATAATGACCGACTCCTTATTTGAGGGGCGGCCGTATTACCGCCCCTGTTTTTTTGTTCTTTTCTCAAGCGACTGCCTGCGAAACGGCATACTCGCATATTGTTTTCGCTGCCGCTTTTATGGTCTCATTGCCCTCAAACTTATTTGCCAGCCAGTCCAACGCTTTCGGATCGAGCTGTAAGACATCACCGAGCGTCTTGCCCTTATACTTTGTAATCGGGCAG
>CALVSU010000003.1 GCA_944359385.1 uncultured Clostridia bacterium
CGTTTGCCTTGGCGAACCCTAAATCAACGCCCATCCTCAGCAGTGCAAGCGTCCGTTACGAACAGATCAGCGAGGGCGCGTACGCGCAAAGCGAACAGACCTCGGCTGTTTTGAAGTTTGAATCGTAACCCCTGTATCCGACGCAATTTATATCATGCAGTGATCGTCACAAAGACAAGCGCCCCTGCGGGACATCGTTCCGCAGGGGCGCTTTTTATCTGTTTGTCTTTGCGCGCGCAGAGGGCATCGTCGGCTTGTTCGACAATTCCGCAGGGGCGTTTTTTATCTGCAGACATTTGCGCGCACGGCGCGCAAATTTATCTCGCTTTCTCGGGAATGATCAATCCGACGTCGCCGTTGCTTCTCAGGTATACGACGCGCACTTCGTTCGTTTCGAGATCCTGGAAAATATAGAAGCTGTGCCCCAGAAGATCGAGCTGTTCGACAGCCTCTTCCGTCGTCATGGGCGTGAGCGCAAACGTCTTCGTGCGCACGAGTTTGCCGACGGGAATGTCCGCCTCTTCGAGAAACATCCGCTTATCAAGGAAGGCGTCTTTTTTCAGTTTGCTTTCCAATTTCGTCTTATGGCGGTAGATCTGGTTCTCTATTTTCGGAAGGACGGCGTCGATGTTGTCGTAAAAGTTATCCCCCGCAACTTCCGCGCGTATCATGTTCCCTTTATAAAGAATTGTGACTTCCGTCTTTGCAAATTTGCCGTCCTGTTTGAGATAGACGGTGCAGAGGGAATCCTCGTCGAAATACTTGTCGAGCTTTCCGATCTTTTTTTCGACGACTCCCGAAAGCTTTTCGCTCGCCTTGCAATTCTTTTCGATGATTTCAATACGCATAACATACCTCCGGTTATTTATTTCACGGGCGCAAATGTGAACGCGCCGTCTTTGACGTCGATATTCACTTTCTGCCCGGATAAAACGCGATTCATGAGGATCTCTTCGCTGAGCGCGTCTTCGATGCGGCGCTGGATCACTCGTTTGAGCGGGCGGGCGCCGTACACTTCGTCATACCCCTCTTCGAGCAACTTGTCTTTGGCGGCATTTGAGACGTTGACCTCGATGCCGCGTTTTTTCAGACGGTCGCAAAGGACTTTCAGGAACAGGTCGCACACTTTCGCGGCATCCTCTTTGGAAAGCTTGTGGAAGATGATGATCTCGTCGATCCTGTTGAGAAATTCGGGCTTGAACTGCGCTTTGAGTTCCTCGGTGATGTCATCTTTCATCTTGTCGTATTCCCCGCCCGCTTCCTGCGCCGCAAAGCCGAGTTTCTGCATTTTCTTGACCTTGCTCGCGCCGACGTTGCTCGTCATAATGATGACCGTGTTTTTAAAGCTGACCACTCTGCCCTTGCTGTCGGACAGTCTTCCGTCGTCCAGGATCTGCAAAAGCACGTTGAACACGTCGGGATGCGCCTTTTCGATCTCGTCGAACAGGACGACCGAATAGGGCTTGCGCCGTATTTTCTCGGTGAGCTGTCCCGACGCGTCGTCAAAGCCGACGTACCCCGGAGGCGCGCCGATGATCTTGCTCACCGAATGTTTTTCCATAAATTCGCTCATGTCGAGGCGGATCATCAGCCGCTCATCGCCGAACATCGCCGCCGCCAGCGCCTTGGAAAGTTCAGTTTTTCCGACGCCCGTAGGCCCGACAAAGATGAACGACCCGATGGGTTTGTTGGGGTCTTTCAGCCCCGCGCGAGCGCGGCGGATGGCTTTCGACACGGCAGAGACCGCTTCGTCCTGACCGATGACGCGCTTGTGCAGTTCCTCTTCGAGGTGCATGAGCTTGTGACTCTCTTCTTCGGTGAGCTTCACGACGGGAACGCCCGTCCAGCTGCTCACGATCTTGGCGACATCGTCCGACCCGATGGTCGCGCGCGCTTCGCCGCGGTTCTGCTCCCAGTCCGCCTTGATCTTTCTGATCTCCTCTTCGAGCGCCTTGATCTGATTGAAAAGCTCCTGCGCGCGGGGGAAATCGTCGCGCCTTACGGCCTTCGCCTTTTCCGCATTGAGTTTTTCGATCTCCGCCTCCTTCTCTTTCACGCCCGCAGGCCCGTTATAGCTGTCCAGCCGCGCGCGGCTTGCAGCCTCGTCGATGAGGTCGATCGCCTTATCGGGCAGGAATCTGTCCGTGATGTACCTGTCGGAAAGGCTTGCCGCCGCCACGATCGCATCGTCGCTGATCGCGACTTTGTGGTGCGCCTCGTATTTGTCGCGAAGCCCCCTCAGGATCTCTATCGTCTCCGAAACGCTGGGCTGTTCAACGTTGACAGGCGTGAATCTTCTTTCCAGCGCGGGATCTTTTTCGATGTATTTCCTGTATTCGTCTATGGTCGTTGCGCCGATCGTCTGCAATTCGCCGCGCGCAAGCATGGGTTTGAGGATATTCGCCGCATCCATGCTGTTATCCGCGCTCGCACCCGCGCCGACGATGCTGTGTATCTCGTCTATGAAGAGAATGACATTGCCGTTCTTCTGTATCGCTTCGATGATCTCTTTGAGTCGTTCCTCGAAATCGCCGCGGTATTTCGCGCCCGCAAGCATACCTGGAAGATCGAGCGCAAAGACCGATTTATCCAGCAAGAGATCGGGAACTTCCCCTTTGACGATCGCCTGCGCAAGCCCCTCGACGACCGCGCTCTTGCCGACGCCCGGTTCACCGATCAGGACAGGGTTGTTTTTCGTCCTTCTGGACAGCACCTGTATGATCTTATCGATCTCTTTTTTTCTGCCGATCACGGGATCGATCTTGCCCTCTCTCGCCTTCTGCGTGAGGTCGGTCCCGAAACGGAAATTCAACCCTTCTTTCGATTTGCCGCTCTGCTGGGGCGCACCCACGCCCGCGGGTTCGTGCGCCATGTTTTTCATGAAGGGCGATGCGCGGAACACGGACGGCTCTTCGTAATCGTCGTCGTCCTCCACGTACCCCATCTCTTCGTCCAGTTCGCCCACGATCTGGTCAATATCTGCGCCGAGCGATTTCAAAAGCCGCACGGCGACGGAATCCTCGTCCATGATGATGGCGAGCAGCATATATTCCGACCCGACGCTCGCACCCGTGCCGTCGTGGTTGATCGCGTACTCGCTGGCTTTTTCAAACATATTTTTCGTGCGCGGCGTAAATCCGCTGATCTTGATATGCTTGTCGAGCGTCCGCACGAACGCGCTCCTGTATTCGGGTTCGGTCACGCCCGCCGATTTCAGGATCTTCGCCGCACGGCATTCGGGCACGTTGAGTATGCCGAAGAGGATATGCTCACTGCCGATGTAGTTGCTGCCGTAATATTTCGCGGCATCGACGGACAGTTTGATCGCTTTCTGCAAGTTGATGGAAAACCTGTCAAAGTAACTCATGTATGTCTCCGTATAATTTTATTCTAAGCATTTTCCGCCCCGAACGGGCAGATCATTTTGCCGATTCATTTAAAGCGGCGCGGCATTTTTCCGCGCGGAGGATATCCCTCTGCAACGCGCTCATCTCCTCGTCGCTCAGAAGCGAGATGTTTGCGGGGCGCACGGACGAGATGAGTTCGTCTATGCGGGCGACGTCTTCGATCTGAACAAATCCCAGTGCCGCGCCGAGCTTGACGTCGGATATCAGTTTCAGAAATTCGCTGTACGAAATTTTTTCGCAGTTGGTGAGGATGCCGTATGCGCGGCGGCAGCCGTCTTTCACGCCGATGTAGTCCTCGGAAACGAGAGCGCGGCGTGCCTGCGATTCGAGATTGACGATCTCCAGCACCGCTTTTTGCACCTCGGACAGAATGTAATCTTCCGTCACGCCGAGCGTCACCTCGTTGCTGATCTGATACATATACCCTTCCGCCGCACTGCCTTCGCCGTATACCCCGCGCACCGTGTGCCCCAGTCTCGATATCTCGCGAATGAGCTTGCTCATCTTATTCATGCGCGTAAGCCCCGGGAGAAAGAGCATGACCGAAGCGCGCAATCCCGTGCCGAGATTGGTCGGACAGGCTGTGAGATAGCCCAGCTGCGCGTCATATGCAAACCGCAAAGAGCGCGACAGCGCGTCATCCATCTCCGATATCTTTAAATATGCGGTCGTAAGGTTCAGCCCCCGCGCGATGTACTGTTCGCGCAGATGGTCCTCCTCATTGATCATGATGGAGATCTTATCTGCGACCCTGTCGGAAGAAAAATCCTCGAAATCCCCTTCGTCGATCAGCGCCGCGCCGTATTTTCTGTTCGCGGCGAGCTCCGCACTGATCAGATGATCGTCCCTGAGCGAAAGCGCGACGCTTTCGGTGATCTCATCCATATAATAGAGCTTGAATTCTCTGAGTCTGCTAGCGGCGGCGCTCACGATACGGATGATCTCCTTCGCCTGTTTTACGCCCGAAAGCCTGTTCGGAAACGGATAATCCGCGAGGTTGCGCGCGAGTCTGATGCGCGAGGAGACAACGGTGCTTTCGATGTTATTCATCTTCGCCCCCTCCGAAATCACCGCGATATAAAATATTGCTGATCTCGCGTATGTCCTTATTGATGCGCTCCGCGTCTTTCATGCGCTTTTCTTTGAGCGCCTTTTCCAACTCGCCGCGCAGGCGCTTTCTCTCTTCCAGAAGCTCGTAGAGTTTCCCGTCGCCGAGAGGACGCTTGCCGACATGCCTGGTCTTTCCGTGAATGCGTCTGATCGAAGGCATGAGTTCGCCCTTGAATTCTTCGTAACAATGCGCACAGCCGACGAGCCCCGTGGAAGTATAATGCGAAAGGCTCGCTCCGCAAACGGGACAGCAGTGTTCTTTTTTGCCGTCAACACCCAAAAAGGAAACAAAAAAGTCGGGTTCCGTGCCGTACTCGGCTGCCGCACCCAGACGTTCGAAACAATCGTCGCACAAAAATATATCGCCCGATTCCCGCTCTATACAATGGGTCGCCGCATTTTTTTTGCAATTTGAGCAGATCATGAATGCTTTTTCTCCCTGACGATCTCCATGAGAATGTTTTTCAGCACCGCCGCCCGAAGCTTGTCCGAAAGCGGTCTGCACGCCCGTTCACCCGCCGCGGCGGAAGCGATCTTCCTCTCCCCGCCGCCGAGAATGCCCCGCGATTCCAGTTCCGCAAGTACCCGCTCGGCACGCGCCGCAGAAATCTCTTCACCGATCTCTTTTAACAAAAAAGACGGATACTCGGAAGAGGATAACTCCACGCGCGAGATCTCCACATAGCCGCCGCCACCGCGGCGGCTCGCCGTGATAAATCCCCGCTCCAACCCGAAACGGGTGGACAGCACATAACTGATCTGACTGGGCGCGCAATCAAAACGGCGGGAGAGGCTGTTGCGCGAAATGAGAACGCTCGGTTTGTCTCCGAGCTGCGCGAGCAGATACTCTTCTATCTCGTCGCAAATGTTCATCGCATCCCCCTCTCCCTTCTCTTTCCTGTCGTCTTTTTCTTTTTTGACCATCTTTGACTTTCAAATACATTATAGCACGGAATGCCGCCCGTGTAAACACTTTTTCAAAAATTCCGCCGCGGCGAAAAGATATTTCTTCCCAGCCGTCAAAGTCCGAAAAGCGCGGACGCTTCCCGTTGGCATCGCAGCTCGTTTCGCAGCTTCCGCCTCATTGCTTTTTTGCCCGCCCCTTCCTATCGTTTAGACCACAATACCGATGTGCTTTGCATATGCGCGACAAGCCCTTTTCAACCGTAAAAGTCGCTTTTTTTGACTGCCTCGCGCATCTTTTCGATTGCCCTTTTCTCGATGCGGGAAATATATGACCGTGAAATTTTGAGAAACGCCGCGACCTCCCTTTGCGGCATGGGCGCGCCGCCTTTCAGCCCGTAGCGAAGACAGAGAACGGTAAATTCTCTCTCGCCGAGCGTTTCGGAAAGCGCTTTCATAAATTTTTCCTTGACAAGCTCGGACTCCACCTTCTGAAACACTCCGTCTTCTTTTTCAAAGAGAAGATCCATGAGCGTAAGCTCGTTCCCCTCTTTATCCACGCCGACGGGATCGAACAGATACACGTTTCCCTTATGCTTCTTGTTGCTTCTGATCAGCATCAGAATTTCGTTTTCGATACAACGCGCCGTGTACGTCGCCAACTGCGTACCCCGACCAGGCCTGTACGTATCGATCGCCTTGATGAGTCCGATACTCCCCACGGAGATCAGATCGTCCGTTTCCGCAGCGCCGTTGTATTTTTTTACGATATGCGCGACGAGCCGCATATTGTGTTTGACCAGAATGTCCTTCGCTTCTTTATTCCCTTCAGCCGCAAGCCGCAAATACTTCGCTTCCTCTTCGGGCGGAAGCGGCTTGGGAAATGACCCTTTGCCGCCGATCGCCGACGTAAAAAACAGCAGTTTGCCGAGCAACGCATGGATAAATTCAAAAAACACAGATCTCCTTCCTCCCCGTTTTTTCGCTGTTCTTAATCTATGTTTTTTTCTGCTTGTACAATGCCTTTCCGGGCGTATTCCGAAAAAGAAAAAAGCCCTTCGGCGCAATTTTATGCGCCGAAGGGCTTTTTGAACCTTATCATTACCAAGCTGCGGGAACAAATACTCACCGTCAGACCGCTTTCGTGCGACTCATTTGTCCGCAGCGTTGCCGTCCATAAATTTTTTGATCGCGGAAAAAGTAACTTCGCTGAGGACGTGTTCGATACGGCAGGCATCCGCCTCCGCGGTATCCGCATCCACTCCCAGCCCGACCAGAAACGCCGTCAAAGTGCGATGCCTTTCATAGACGCTTTCCGCGTATGCCTTTCCCTCTTGCGTCAAATGGATATGATTATCGACGACGCTGACATATCCTTTCTGCCCAAGCACACGCATCGCCTTTGTCACCGCAGGTTTCGATACGCCGAGTTCACGGGCGACTTCTACCGAATGCACGTCTTTTTTCACTGCGGAAAGGCGCAGGATCGCCTCCAGATAATCCTCTCCCGACTGATTTTCTATCATTGATTTTCTCCTCTTGCACCAGGTCGGAAAGCAAGCTGTTTCTCACTGTCCACCGTTTTTCTCAAAAGGCGGATGAGTTCCGCAATATCTTTTTCACCGATCACTTCTACATAAAGATCAAAATACTCTACAAGAAAATTATATTTGTCCAGGAAAAACGTGCGCCCCTTTTCGGTCAGAGCAACGCTCATCCGCCGCCTGTCGTCTTCGGCGATATCCATCGTGATAAATCCTTTTTTACGCAGAGAACTCAGTATATTTGCCGTGCGGGCGCGACTGATATTCATCTCTTCGCTGATGCGGGAAGGATTGACAAATCCGCCGTCATGACGGATAAGACAGCCCAGTGCGGCGGTCTCTCCTTCCAGAAATTCCATCAGATGCACGATGATATCCATTTTGTTCATGCGCCAGAGTTCGTTGATCAGTTGTTCTCTCAGTTGAATTTTATCCATATACGTTTTCTCCCGAACGCGCTGTCATTCGTTGGACTTGAGCGAATCTGCCATATTGATCCTGTTGAGCTTAATGAGCATAAACGCATATACGATGACGGCAAACAGCACGGTCAGCAGGAATGACCACAGATAACTCAGCCCGCCGATCGTTCTGCCGAACATCATCATGACGCTGTCGACCCGTTTTACGATAAACAGATGAAGAAAGAACCCGAGCAACAGCCCCAAAAGCGTACCCGCGATCGTCAGGATCGCGCTTTCCCTATAAATATAGCCGGCGACCTCGTATTTTTTATAACCGAGCACGCGCAGGGTCGCGATCTCTCTGCGCCTTTCATCTATATTGATATTTGTAAGGTTGTAAAGGACGATCGCCGCGAGCGCGCCGGCACTGATCACGAGCACTGCAATGACGAGCCCCATCGTGGAACTCAGACCCGTAAATGTTTCCAAACCGGATGATTTGAAGGAAACCGAACTCACCCTCGCATCCGTCAGGAGCTTTTCGGTCGCGGCGTTCTGCGCATCTTCGCCCTCAATGCCCGATATGACGAAACAGGTATTGTCCGTCAGAGATTCCGTTCCGACAAGCGACGCAAAATACTCCTTCGAAATATACGCGACAGAACCCGTATAATATTCGCAAACGACCGCAACGGGTATCTCGATGCGCGTACCGGATGCGGAGACATACTGAACGATATCCCCCTTTTTCACTCCGTACACCGTAGCGAGATTTTCGGGAATGACGATGCCGCCGCCGCTCAGTTCAATTATAGCAGATTTTTTTCTCGTCCGCAACTCTACGAAAGAAGAAAATTCCTGCATACTGTCCTCGCCGACGGCGTACAGTTCAATGCTTTCTCGCGAAGAATAATTTTTACCCATTAGGAGCTGGCCGTTCTCCCCGTAAAGAGAAACATACGACGCACCTTCGCTCTTTAAAAATGCCCCCAACTCGTCATTTTCCGATGTTTTTGAACTGTCGTATTCGATGACCGTATCGTATTTTATGATCTCTTTAAAATGGATCTCTTCCACAGCCTTCACGGAATCGTTCAGACCGAACCCTGTCAGGATCAGAGCGGTGCACCCCATGACGGAAACAATGGTGAGGATCATATTCTTTTTGTAACGGAAGATATTTCGGACGGTCGCTTTCCATTTAAATTTCAGCCTGTTCCAGAAAAAGCCGACTCTCTCTAGCAGAATGCGCTTGCCGGGCTTGGGCGCCTTGGGCTGCATGAGAACGGCAGGCTTTTCTTTGAGCGAAGAACGGCAGGCAAAAAATGTGACGAGCGCCGTTCCCGCGAGCGCTATGCCGAATACGGCAAGCGCGAACCAAGGACTGAACAGCAGAGAAAGCTTGGGCAGATAGTACATCGTCGCATACGCTTTCCAGAAAATGCTGGGCAGCAGGCTGAATCCGATAAGTATGCCCGCAACACACCCTATGAAACTCGCAAGACAACAATAGAGCAGGTATTTCGTCATGATCCTGCCGTTCCTGTAACCGAGCGCCTTGAAAGTTCCGATCTGCATGCGGTCCTCTTCCACCATGCGCGTCATCGAAGTAAGCGCCACGAGCGCAGCCACCACGATGAAAAACACGGGAAAAATGCCCGCGATGTCTTCGACCTTTTCCGCGTTCAGCGCGAAACTCACATAACTGACGTTCGTGCTCGCCCTGTCGAGAAGGTACCACGAGGATTGGGGGATCGCGTCTCCTCCCGTCATGGCGACAGCCTGATTGACCTTTTCGACATCCGCGTTCAGCTTTTCGTTGCACTCCGACATGACGCCCGAAAGCGCATCCGCCGCATCCAGCACAAACGTCTTATATTTGTCGCTGAACGTCTCATAATCCTCCGTTCCCGCAAGTTTTACGTAACAATCGGTATATCGGATCACAGAATCCGTGCCGAGCATATCGTTGTCGAGCGCAGAGAAGAGCCCGCCTTTCGAAAGGTCGTAGACCCCGTCACCCTTCCCCTCGGCACTGTCGTATGCCTGACAATAGATTACCGTGCCCACTACGCCCGTGCCGATCGCGGAGACCTCTCTCCCGTCCTTGAAGTAATAATCGGGAGAAGAGACGACGCCGACGACGGTGAAACTATCGAGCGTATAGACGTCGCCGTACTGACCGCTTTCCTTGTCGAGCGTGATCTTATCCCCGACCTGCACGTCTTCAAAATAATGATTGCCCCTCTCCACTACGACTTCGCCCGCCGCTTCGGGAAACCTGCCGCCTTTTTCGAGCGTGAGCATATTGAGCGCTGTACCGTCTTTCACTTTGGAAAAATCCAGCCCGACAACGCGCCCCACGATTTCTTTTTCGCCGACCGACACGATCGCGTCCGTTGAAACCACGGGCATGATCTCCTCCGCGATCTTACCGCCGCCGTCATATACGGCGGCACCGATCGCGAGCACGTCGTCTTCCGTGAGCCCGAGCGTCCCCTTGATATCGATGTCGTAAGCGTTATTCTCGCGGTAATATTGATCCATCGACCGTTTCATGTCGGGCGTCGCCTGCATGACACCGATCAGAAAACCGACGCCGACCGCCACGATCGCCATGATCGCCACAAATCTGCCGAAACTGTGCTTAAATTCTTTTGCGATGTTTTTACTGAATTTGTTCATGCCACACCTCCCGCATCATAGAGGGCCGACCTTACCATTCGATGACGGAAACGTCTTCGGGATGCTCGTTGACCTCTTCCGAAGAGACCTGCCCGTTTTTGATATGGATGACTCTGTCCGCCATTCTCGTGATCGCCTGGTTATGCGTGATGACGATGACTGTCTTTTTGTTCTCGCGGCAAACGTCGTGCAGAAGTTTCAGGATGTTTTTGCCCGTTTCATAATCGAGCGCACCCGTCGGCTCATCGCAGAGCAGCAATTTCGGATTTTTCGCGATCGCCCGCGCGATCGAAACGCGCTGCTGTTCGCCGCCCGAAAGCTGCGCGGGAAAATTGTTCATGCGATTCGCAAGCCCGACGTTTTTCAGCGTTTCCGCAGCGTCGAGCGGCTCCTTGCAGATCTCAGACGCGATCTCCACGTTTTCGAGCGCCGTGAGGTTCTGTATAAGATTATAAAACTGAAAGACAAATCCGACCCCGTAACGACGGTATTCGGTCAGCTTCCGCTCATTGAACGAACTGATCTGCACACCGTCCACAAAGATCTCGCCGCCCGTCACGCTGTCCATACCGCCGAGCATATTGAGCACGGTCGTCTTGCCCGCGCCGCTCGGCCCGACAATGACGCAAAATTCCCCTTCTTCGATGGAAAAAGTCACGCCGTTCGCAGCTTTGATCACATTGTTGCCCATTGTAAAAAATCTGCTCACATTCCTAAATTCAACAAAGCTCATTGCCGACCTCCCTGCTTTTCAATGCGCCGACGCTTCCGCCTGTCATATCGGTAATCTTGTTTTATTTTTTGTAATAAAAAATTATGACAACAGCAAAAACAATTATCGGCGTTAACAAATTACAATTCTATTATATTCCATAAAACAGGATTTGTCAACGACGGCAGTGTTAAAAGAAATGAAAATCCTGTGACAAAATTTTTCCCTGCTTTACGTTTCTGCAACCCATGCATAGCTTCCTCAACCGCAAAAACTAAAAGACATTTTCAAAGATCAAATCATGCAAGACTGCACTTGCACGCCTCCCCGCCCGATGTCAGAACGCGGTTAAAAAACGAAGGGCAACCGCTGTCTGCGGTTGCCCTTCGCCGTTTCGCGGACCGAACGCAATTAAGCACGGTCGTCGCGATGGTTCGTGAAACGGAGAATACCGTTCGCAAAGATCGTATAGATGATCAGCCAGATCGCGGCGACGGCGATAATGCAGTAAGTGATGATCGCGCCTACACTTCTGTCGCCCATAAAAATCGCCGATACGAGGTTGAAATTGAAAATGCCGTACAGCCCCCAATTCACCGCACCCAGCAGGACGAGAATGTAAGAAATCAAGTTTGCAATAATCATGATCGCGTTACCTCCTGCAGTTAGTCTGTCCGATTTTTTACGATTTATTACGAAAACGATATTTTTTGATTTTCAGCGCCGCCGCAACATTTTTTGCGAACGTCGTACGGGCGGGTTCATTTGATATCGTTCAACCAGGCGGGCTCATCGGGAGCCTCGCCCGTTGCAGGCGCGTCCAGCCAGCCCTCATACCAAACGGAAAGTTCAGCCAGCTGTTCTGCAGTCAGTTTGTCGTACCAGAGCGCGCCGCGGTTCACGACGGGAAAACACTCCGCCGCACGCCGCGCGCGCAAAACGTCCGCCGCACGCGCGCAAAGCTCTTCTTCCGTATAAGGTATGTAAACAAAGATGTCTTCGTATTCGTCATATGCCTCACGCGCCTCACGCGCTGGTACGTCAATCACCCATGTGACATCTTTTCCGCCGTTTTCGTATTCTTGTACAGTTTCCCAATGCCCCTCTTCTTCGCATTCGGTGACTGCCTCATGATGTGCTATAAAAAGCTTTTCCTCTTTCAAATACCCAGCGGAAAGATCAGGAGAAACTATTTCTTGCGTTTTATTTTCGTTGAAAATTCTCATATCTTCCTCCTTATGCCGTCCGTCTCCACATATATACAACGTAGAACGGCGGCATATTGTTATGCGGTTGATTGCTTCCCGATATATCAGAAGATAATCTATTCGGGACAAGCGAATCGCCCCAGCCGTCATATTGAATCTGATTATTGCCACCCTTACCCATACCAGCCTCAATAACGGGAATTGAGTGACCATGAGAAGGCAGTTGTTCGAGCGTAAGAGTAACCGCCTCTGATCCGCCCGTCGCCCCTGCGCCGTACGTTCCCGTCGCATACAGGAATTTATTCGTGATCTGCGTCCAGCTTCCGCCGAAAAGAGACGCAGGCGACGTGCTCTGCAAAGACATATATATCGATCCGACGGGATATGTCTTGTCGAGCAAAGCCTGCGTTTTCAGATATGTAGCGGAGATCTCATTCCCGGCACTGTCGGCTGCGGCTTTCTGCGCAGTCTCGGCAGTATCCGCACTCCCGGCATGCAGACTGCCGTATGAACCGTCCTTTCGGGCATACGTAGAGACAATGTTGTCTCCGTTTTCGTCGCACGTTGCACGGTCGGCCGCTACCGCATTGTCGGCGTCGGCCGCATGGCCCGCCGAAATGTCCGCATATTCCCCAGAAGTATTTGCCTTGCCCGCAAGCGCCTCCGTTAATTGTTCGCTCGTGACATAATTGCCCGCAGGCTGATAATCACCGACCTCCTGCGCGCCGATGTTTGCCCGCGCCTGCTGTTTGAACTGTTCCGAAAGCGTTTGCGGCGTAAAATGC
The DNA here is from genome assembly GCA_944359385.1 of uncultured Clostridia bacterium. Classification (GTDB taxonomy): domain Bacteria; phylum Bacillota; class Clostridia; order Christensenellales; family Borkfalkiaceae; genus Borkfalkia. The sequence continues at coordinate 12,759 of CALVSU010000003.1, forward strand.
ACCGCGTTGGGATCCGTCGAAGAACTCGTGTTGATGGTGACCGTTTCTTCTTTTTCTCCTGAAAAACTGATGATGTCTCCGTCCACCACGATTTTCAAGGGAAAGCTTGTCTTACCCGCTTCGTCCGCAAACGAGGCGTGTGCAGCGACGACCTCCCCTTCGACAAGTTTTTCGAGTTCTTCCTTTGTTGCGAGACCGCCGATCATGCCCGAGATCGTCTCTTCCACACCGCTGACGATCTGCTCAGCCTCACGAGCATATCCCTGTGCCTCCGCAGAGGCGTTCTCTGCATTCGTCTCCGCCGACGAAGCGTTTTCGGCAGACAAAATTGCACTTTCAGCGCTCTGAACCGCGCTCCGCATACTTTCTTCGGCAGATGCCGCCGCTGACAAAGCGTCCTCCGCATTTGTTTCCGCTTTTTCGAAAGCAGCATAGATCTCGGAAAAATCGATCAGTTCTTCCCACGCATTCACGTTCAGCGCCGTACCGACGTAAGGCGGCTGGGAATTGCCCGCTACCTTCGAACGAACAAACGAACCGTGCCCGGCCTCATCGGGGACATAACAAATTTCATTCGCGCCGTAAACCCCGTCTTCACGCCATGCAAAAACGGCACGGGAAGCAAATTCACCTCCCGTAACTGCCGACGATAAATCGGATAAATTGTTTAAAATCTGCGTATAGACACTTTCATCGGGCTGTTCGGGGAGAGCAGCACAGACGCCGCGCGAAACTGCAAACTCTGACGCTTCCGACGCAATTCTCCCCCCGTCAGACAAATAAAAATAAAACTGCGCGACAACTTTTCCTGCGCGCGTCGCAACGGATGCGGGCAATCTGAGAAACCAACCGGAAAAAACGCAGCCATTCGCATCCGTCACGCCCTCCACTTCCTGCAAAGGGGTCATGACCTCTTCCGGGATCTCACGCCCGTCAGGCAATCGAAATGCTGCCGCAACCTCAACGCCTGCGGCGAACGGCGCGATCAGAATGATTTCATCGGCACATACGGATCCCTGCCGCACTGCCGACGGAAACATCCGAATAACCGATCCGTCGCTTCCTGCAAAAAATATCAAAGTAACTTCCTCCTTTTCCTGCGGCAGAATTGCCGCAGTTACTCCAAGCGGTTCGCCGCGCACGGATCCGGATATCCGCTCCGTCTATATTATACCCTGACATTACACGATAAAAAAGCTTACCTGCCAACTACCTTGCATCAACTTTGACGCAATCATCAATCGTGCATCTTCGGAATACACAGTGCATTTTAAAAAAACGCTCCCGCAATCCTGCGGGAGCGCAAAATGCAAATATAAATACATATTATGTCACACATAATACATCGCAAAATCCGTAAAATCACTGATTATATGCCTTTTTATTCAAAAATAAAGAGATATTTTCAGGCAGAAGCCTGTGCGCGACGGAATACAATTTATTCCGTTTTCCGCACTGCAATGAATACGGCGGGCGCTTCATCGCAAGAATATTTGCGATACATGAAGCGACCTCCCCTGCATTCAGCCCGCCCTGTTCCATATTTGCGAGAGCTGCCGTAGCCTTGTGCAGGCGATGCGAATATTCCCGATTCTCCTCTTCGCCGTAGACTTTGCGCTTAAAGGTAAAACTTGTCGAAGTACCTCCCGGCTGAACGCTGGTCACACGGATATTGAACGGAGCAAGCTCCAGATCCGCACCCTTTGCCAGCATATCCAACGCCGCTTTCGAACTCGAATAAAAACAGTCGAAAGCGATCGGAAATACACTTGCCATGGAGCTGACCAAAATGATGCGTCCCCCTTTCTTCTTCAAAAAAGGGACGATCGTTTTTATCGCGCGCAGTGCACCAAAATAATTGACTTCGAAGAGATATCGGTAATCTTTCGACTCGGCATACTCAAGCGGCGCCGCCATAGAAAAGCCCGCACAATAGACAAGCGCATACAGATTTGCAGCCTTTTCCGCAACAGTTTGTATTGCCTTTTCAAGCGTAGCGCCCACCGTTATGTCCGCCGCATAGTTTTTGACCCGCTCAAGAGGACAAGGGGTTCTTGAAATATTTACGACATTGTAATTTCTGCCGATGAGTTTCAGCGCCGTCTCATACCCTATGCCGGACGAACCTCCGACAATGATCACAGTTTTTCTGACTTTTTCGGCTCGGACGGTAGCATCCTCGCCCTGCACAGGCAACACAGCCTGTTTATCTTCATTGATTCTCGGTGTTTCCATGCCGTTCATTTTTGACAATATTCAAAAAACTATACCCGAAAACCAAAAAAAGTTATCAGCCAAGAAAAACATCCAGAAACATCATCAGCGAAAACCCCAAAAGAATTCCGACCGCGGCAGCAGTTTTGTTTTGCGCAAAACCGGTCGGGATAAGCTCTGAACAGACGACAGCGATCATTGCTCCCGCCGAAAACGCGAGCGCCCACGGCAACAATGCCGAAATCGCACCGACTGCGACCGCGCCCAAGACGCCCGCAGGCACTTCGACAGCCCCCGACGCCTGACCGATGAAAAAGGCACGCCCCGCGGAGACGCCGCTGTTTTTCAGAGGTACCGCAACGCAGAGCCCTTCAGGAAAATTTTGTATGCCGATCCCGAGCGCAAGCATAACGGCGGAAACAAGTGCGCTTGCTTCGCCCGCTACGCACCCGAATGCCACACCGACTGCAAAGCCTTCGGGAATGTTGTGCAAAGTCATCGCCGCACACATGAGCACGCCGCCCCGATTTTCTTTGCTTCTGAATTTTTCCATTCTGCAGAGTACTGCATCGGAAATCATGATAAACGCCCCTCCGGCGAGAAAACCGATCGTCAGTATCAGTGAAGCTTCGCCCCTGCCCCCGACCTCCGCGCGTTCCATCGCGGGAAGCAACAACGAAAAGAAACTTGCGGCGATCATGATCCCCGCAGCCAGCCCCATCGTCGCAGTCAGAACAGTTTTATTCAGCCTTTTTGAAAGAAAGACGAGCGATGCACCCGCCGCAGTCATTCCGTACGTAAACAAGCTTGCAAAAAGCGCTTGTAACCAAGCAGGCAACCCGGAAAAAAACTCCACTCTTTTATCCTCCGTAAAATTCCCTCATATTCAGTTTATGGGATAAAAGAAGAAACGGTGATTTTTAATCTGCAAAATGTTTTACTTCACGCATACTACTTCGCAAGTTTTATAAAACAGTCATATATTTACGGATTTTGCGGCTTTATATAAAAAAACCGAATTTTAATGATCGATCAGCCTTATCGTGAAAATACGCAACCCCAAGAAGCAAGCAAGCCGCGCAAAACAAATTTGCGCGGCTTACTTGCTCTAAAAAATATGATCTTTAAAAATATTTTAATTCAGAAATCCCTTTATAACAGCATCTTCCGCTTCCTGCTCGGTAAGTCCCAGACTCATCAATTTCAAGAGCTGTTCCCCCGCTATCTTTCCGACCGCAGCCTCGTGGACGAGACTTGCCTCGGGACTGACAGCATCGATCTTCGGCGTAGATACGATACGAGCCTTATCCAAAAGAATGCCGTCACATTCAACGTGTCCGAAACATTCATTTTTGCCGATCAGATCCGAACCGAATTTCTGCACCGACCTGCCGCGCGCAACACTCCTGCTCACAATATCGGCACGACTGTGCTTGCCCTTCAGAAAAACCTTAAAATCGGTCACGGCTCTTTCGTCGTTGTCCGTTAAAATCTTTTCCTTTACGATCAACTGCGCCTTCTTTCCGAGCGTTGCATACGTTTTCCTGTTTGTATACGTAACCCCGCCGAGCTGTGTGGATTCCATCGTAAAGCAGGCGTTTTCCTTCAGAAATATTTTTGTGACGGGATCGAACACCTTTTTACCCTCGCCCTTACCTGAAGCATAATGCTTTTCGACATAGCGAACTTTCGCATTTTTTTCCAGATAGAACGTATGGATGCCGTCATGCTCCGCATCACCGCAGGCATCGTTATGAATGCCGCACCCTGCAATGATCGTGACGTCCGCATCCGCTCCGATATAAAAATCATTGTAAACGGTATCCTTGAAATCGCCGACCGTAAGAAGGACGGGAATGTGCACCGACTTATTCTTTACCCCCGCCTTTACGATAATATCGATGCCGTCTTTATCTTTTTTCGGTACGATCTCAATATCTGCCGTAGAATTTCTGGCGAGAAGCGTCCCGTTTTTCCTGATGTTAAAGCTGCCTTCGGGTATGCCGTGAAGATCCGCGATCGTTTCGAGCAGCTGTGCGTCCGTATTGTCCATATCTCAATTCTCCCTAAGATCTCGCCAGCAAAGAGAAGGTCTGCGCGTGAGCAGAGAAAACATATCTTCACCCCGCCCCGCCGATACGATCTTGTCCTGATCGAACAAAAAGATCTTGTCCGCCGTTTCAAGAATACGCTGTTGATGACTGACGATAATGACCGTCTTATCCCTGAGTCTGTCAAAGATCTTGACGAGGTCTTCAAAGCTCCAAAGGTCGATCCCCGCCTCAGGCTCGTCGAGAAGGAACAACTCACCGCCTTTGGCGACAGCCATGGCAAGTTCAATACGTTTGAGCTCGCCGCCCGAAAGCGTGCCGTCCACAGCGCGGTCAATGTAATTTCTCGCACACAAACCGACCGCCGAAAGGCATTCACACATATCGTCCGTGTTCATTTTTCTCCCGCTCGCAAGCTCAAGAAGACTTTTGACAGTAATTCCTTTAAAACGCACGGGCTGTTGAAAAGCGATGGTAAACCCCTTCCTCGCTCGCTCCGTGACACCGAGCTCGGTTACATCTTCTCCGTTAAACAAAACCTTGCCTGCCGTCGGTTTTTCAAACCCCATGATCAGCTTTATGAGAGTCGATTTTCCGCTCCCGTTCGGACCTGTTATGACGTTGATGCTTGCGTCGCCGAAAGTCAGGCTGACATTTTTCAATATATCCTGTCGGCGCCCCGCAGCCTCGTCTTTGACGCTGTATGAAATGTTTTTGAGTTCGAGCATAAAAATAAACTCCCTGTGCCCCGCGAAAGGCAGCGGCGTTATCAGTATCCGCTTTTGTCAGAAAAATTATAAGATGCTTATATGCTTCTGTCAAGCAAAACGGAGGGCACGGGCATGCCCGATTCCCCTCCGTTTTCGTATCCGTACCTCAACGCGCTCAGACACGGACTTCTCCGCTCTTGCCGAGAAGCGCCTTATGTTTTTTGAGGATCGGATCGATCTCGGCTGAAATAAATTCGTCGACCTGCTCGGGGCTCCTGCCGATGAAATTCTTTGCGTCGAGAATGCCGTCAAGACTGTCTTTGACTGCGGCAAACATCTCGTCGGCTTTGATCAGATCGATAAGGTTGTTCTCTTTTCCCTCGACCTTGACGTTTCTGGACGCCTCCATGGAATGGACGCGGATACGCTCATGCAGCTCCTGCCTGTTCCCGCCCGCTTTCACGCATTCCATCATAATATTTTCCGTCGCCATGAACGGGAGCTCTGCGGCTATATGTTTTGCAATAACTTTATCATAGACAACGAGGTTCTCAGAAATATTCAGATACAGATTGAGTATGGCGTCTACGGACAGAAAAGCCTGTGCGATCACGATGCGCTTGTTTGCACTGTCATCCAGCGTGCGTTCGAACCATTGCGTAGAAGCGGTGACCGCCGCATTCACGGGAAGGCTGAGCACATAGCGCGCCAGAGACCCCATACGCTCGCTTCGCATGGGATTGCGCTTGTACGCCATCGCAGACGAACCGATCTGATGTTTTTCAAAAGGCTCTTCGACCTCTTTCATGTGCTGCAAAAGGCGGATATCGTTTGAGAAACGATAGGCGCTCTGCGCGATCTGAGAAAGCACGCAAAGAACATTGTAATCGAACTTACGAGGATATGTCTGTCCCGTCACCCCGTAGACTTTATCGTACCCGAGCTTTTTGACAACTTTCTTTTCAAGCTCACGGACTTTTGCGCTGTCGCCTCCGAACAGATCGAGAAAACTTGCCTGCGTACCTGTCGTACCCTTCACGCCGCGCAATTTGACCGTTGCTTTGAGATTCATCAAAGAAACGTAGTCCATTTCGAGATCTTCCAGCCAAAGCGTCGCGCGTTTGCCGACAGTCGTCAGCTGAGCGGGCTGTAAATGAGTAAACCCGAGCGTGGGAAGAGATTTGTATTTTAATGCAAAAGCGCGTAGCTTGTCCATCACGTTTACGAGCTTTTCAAGCACCATATCGAGCGCATTGTCGATAATGATGACTTCTGCATTATCCGTCACGTAACAAGACGTCGCACCGAGATGAATGATCCCTGCCGCTTTCGTCGCAAGTTTTCCGTAAGCCTTGACGTGCGCCATGACGTCGTGGCGGACTTCGCTTTCAAACTTTTTCGCGTCTTCGTAATTGATATCGTCGGCATATTTTTTCAGCTCTTCGATCTGCTCGTCCGTGATGTTGAGCCCCAGTTCCTTCTCCGATTCCGCCAAAGCGATCCACAGTTTTCTCCACAGACGAAATTTCTTATCATCGGAAAAATTTTCCGCCATCGCACGGCTCGCATAACGGCTCAGCAAAGGATTTTCATAAACGGAAGTATCAGACATATCCATTCTCTCCCATAAAAATTATTTCACCCTATTATTATAATATAAAATCAGGATTTTTTCTACCGATTCGAAGGCAAAATACGGCGAAATTTTTTGATTTCCACAATTTTGCACACCGAAAAAAAAGACGGCATTGCCGTCTTTTTTTGTCAGATATCCGTTTTGTCGAGTATCTCTTTCAGCATCTTGATCTCATCAAGAGCAAGCGTGATCCCCTTTCCCATCCGTTCATGATTCGGGCTCCACGTGCGAATATCATATACAGGTTCGCGTTCATTCCAACTGACTATATTCAATTCTTTCGTCCAACCGTTTTCCGCTTCGCTGAGCACTCCCAGTTTTTCGGTGATTTCATATTTGAGTTCTGCCATGATCTATGCTTCCTCCTGTTTTTTTGCCTCATCACAAGGTCTGAAATTATTATATCATAAACGAACGCGTATGTAAAGATATTTTCAAAAAAACAGATCCGCTCGGGGAAATTGCCTGCCTTTAATAAAAGTTGATAACAGCGGCGAAAAACAAATCAAAATCATATAAGAAACGTTTGACAATTTTTCACATTTGCTATATAATTATAAAGCTGTCAATGAAATGCATCCGACTCGGAAGAATGTTGCATTTCCTATAAAAATTTCATATGCTGATATGGCTCAGTAGGTAGAGCACGTCCTTGGTAAGGACGAGGTCGCGGGTTCAAATCCCGCTATCAGCTCCACTCGCAGAACACTGAATTTCGGTGTTCTTTTTTTATTTCAATTTGAATGCTTTTCCTTCGCAAGCAATCAGGACTTGATGACTGCTCTTGCCGCACATAGCACCAAGAAAAATCGGCTTAAAACGCCAAAAGCGGACGACCTTTCGGCCGCCCGCTTTTGTTTCCTGCACACCGCAAAACGGCGTACATTTTCATTATTTGTTCTTTTTCTTCTTCACGATGATGACCGCAGCGATCGCGCCGCCGATCACAACAGCCGCAACAACGGGAATGATCCACGCGAGCGGATTCACTCCTTCCGGCGCTTCCGGCTCTCCGCCCGTCGTTTCGTCGGACGCAGCTTTCACAACAACTTTGAACTGTGCCGTGATCGAAGCGTCCTTTGCATATTTCACGGTAAACGTGTATTCGCCCGCTTTTTTGTTGTCAAACCCTTCAGGCGCTGTAATCGTATAATCGTCTGTCATTGCGCGGATCCCCGATCCGTCATTATATACGAGCATCACGACAACTTTCTCACATAAGCAAAAAAACAAAAGCGCCCCCGCAAAATACGAGGACGCGCCTGGGTACAAAAATAAAAATTTATGTCCGACCATCGGAAACTGGCTTACGACCGAAAATTCATAAAATGGTTTTTCGGGCGCCTCGCGTCCGCTCCGACAATATTTCTGCACAAATATTATTTGTCCGACATCGGGTTTGCGCTTGGCATCAGATGTCGACTTTAAGCATTGATTTCTATCTTTTGACCCCGAAATATTTTTTGCCTTGAGCAAATTCCGCGATCTCTTCCTTATCTAAAAGGCAGAAATCACCGCGGACGGTATTTTTCAGACAGCTTGCCGCCGCCGCAAAGCGCACCGCTGCGCGAAGCGGCTCGCCGCCGCAAAGCGAATAAATAAGCCCCGCCGCAAACGCATCGCCGCTTCCGATCCGCTCCACGCCCGCCACGGCAAACTCATCGCTCATATAACTCGCCGTACCGTCGCTGAGCGCACCGCAGACCGTTTCGCCCGTTCCGACCGTTTTACGATAAGTGAATGCCGTATAGCCAACGCCGAATTTTTCTTTCAGAAACCGCGCCGCATAGCCGCATCCCTCTTCCCTCGCCGCGGGCATAATGCCGTAAAAGTCGCGCATCTGGCTCTCGTTCGTGATGCATACGTCCGTATAACCGAGCAGCACGTCAAAAGCGCGCTTTGCCTCTTCTTTGCTCCAAAGGCTCGATCTGTAATTAAGATCGAAAGAAATTTTCGCTCCGGCACGCTTTGCCGCGCGACAGGCGCTCTCTGCGATCTTTTGCACGTTTTCGCCGAGCGCGGGCGTTATGCCCGTCAGATGAAACCAATCCGCACCCGCAAAAAGCGCGTCAAAGTCATACTCTTCCGCCGCCGAACAGGCAAACGCAGAACCTTTCCTGTCGTAGATGACTTTGGAAGGTCTTTGTCCCGCACCCTGTTCAAGATAATATAAACCGAGACGTTCACCGCCGCGCAGGACAAACTTCGTATCCACGCCGTACCGTTTCAGCGCGTTCACCGCCGACTGACCGATCTCGCCATAAGGCACCTTGCTCGCAAAGAACGCTTCCGCGCCCCAGCCCGCAAGCGCTACCGCGACGTTTGCTTCCGCGCCCCCGTATTGCACACAGAATGAATCCGCCTGCACGATGCGCTCCGCACCCGCGGGAGAAAGGCGGAGCATGATCTCGCCCAAAGTGACGATCTTCATCTTTACACCCCCGAATAAGCGGCAAATCCGCCGTCGACGGGAATGACCGTTCCCGTAACAAATCCGCTCGCCGCATCGTCGGCAAGCCACAGCAGCGCGCCGTTCAGATCGGAAATTTCTCCGAAACGTTTCATCGGCGTCGCAGCAAGGATTTTGGCGGTACGCGCCGTCGGTTTCCCTTCTTTGTCAAAGAGAAGATCGCGGTTTTGTTTGGTCACAAAAAAGCCGGGCGCGATCGCGTTCACACGGATATTGCAGGGCGCAAAATGCACGGCAAGCCACTGCGTCAGGTTGGAAACGCCTGCCTTCGCCGCGCTGTATGCGGGGATCTTCGTAAGCGGACGAAAGGCGTTCATACTGGAAATATTGATGATGTTTCCGCCCGTCTTTATCATGTCTTCCGCAAAGACCTGCGTCACGAGAAAAGCCGTCGTGATATTCAGATCGAAAACAAATCGGATCCCCTTCTCTTCGAGTCTGAAAAAGTTTTTGATCTCCGCATCCGTATCGGGCGACATGGTCTCGTTGTCACAGGTGGCGCGCGGATTGTTCCCGCCTGCGCCGTTGATGAGAAAATTCACTTTACCGAACGCTTCTTCGATGTTCTCCTTTGCGGCGATGATGCTTTCCTTGTCCAGACAGTCGCATCGCACGGCGATCGCATTGTCGCCGATCTCGTCGGCGATGACTTTCGCCGCGTCAAAATCGATGTCAAGAAGAGCGACCTTTGCGCCGCAAGCGGCGAGTGTCCTTGCGAATTCTCCGCAGATGACCCCGCCTGCACCCGTGATCGCAACGATTTTTTCCGTAAGATCTACTTTAAAAGGCAATTTCATGATCATACCCCCTGCGCAGCGGCGAGCGCCGCACGCGTCTTTTCTATGATTCCAGTCTCCGTGCCCTTGACCATCCAGCTTCCGCCGCAGGCAAAAACGCAGGAAAGCGAGAGATATTCACGGATATTTTCAAGACTCACCCCGCCCGTAGGCATAAAACGCACCATCGGAAAGGCGGCGGACAGAGCGCGGATCGCCTTGACCCCGCCGAAGTCGGACGCGGGGAAAAACTTAACAGACCCGATCCCGAGTGCGAGCGCGCGCATCAGTTCGGTCGGCGTCACGATGCCCGGAAAATACGGCACGCCGCGCTCGCGGCACACCGCATTCACTTCCTCAGAAAGCCCCGGAGAGACAACGAATTTTGCACCCGCGTCCAGTGCGAGCGTACAGCTTTTTGCATCCAGCACCGTTCCCGCCCCGAACATCATGTCGGGGAATTTCTCCGCCAGCGCGAGCGCTTGCGGCGCATAAGGTGTGCGGAAACAGATCTCTGCCATCGGAAGCCCGCCCTTACCAAGCGCCCCCAGCACCTTGACAGCCTCCTCTTCATCGTGCAGCGTCACGACGGGGAGAAGTTTATACTTTTCAATTTCGGAAAGGACGTCTTTCATCTTTTCTCCTTTTCGATCGCTTCGAACAGCCCATTCAGATACGCCGCGCCGAGCGCGCGATCGTACAGTCCGTACCCCGGTTTACCGTCTTCGCCCCAGATATTGCGTCCATGATCGGGGCGAACATACCCGTCAAATCCGTGATCGACGAGCGACTTTACGATCGAATAAATATCCAGATCGCCTGCAGCCGTAAGGTGTCCCGCCTCGCAGAAATCCTTTTTCCCTGCGTAGCGCAGCTGTCGGATGTGCGCAAAATGAATGCGGGGCGCAAACTCCGCCGCCATTTTCACGAGGTCGTTTTCCCTGCCCGCGCCGAGCGATCCCGTACAGAAAGTAAGCCCGTTATGCGAAGAGGGCACCGCCTCGAACAGGCGGCGGATCCCCGCCTCGCTCCCCACAACGCGCGGGAGCCCGAACATATCCCAGGGCGGGTCGTCGGGGTGGATCGCCATATCGATCCCCGTCTCCTCGCAGGCGGGCATGATCCCTTCCAGAAAATAGACGAGGTTCGCAAAGAGTTTTTCGTGCGAGACGCTCTTATATTCTTCCAAAAGCCCGTTGAGCTGATCGGACGTATAGCTTTCGTCCCAGCCGGGAAGATGCAGATTTTTCGGATCCAGACGCATGAGCGCCTCGTGATCGTAAGAAAGCGAAGTACTGCCGTCCGCATTTTTATGTCTTAAATCGGTACGCAGCCAGTCAAACACGGGCATAAAATTATAGCAAATGCATTTGACGCCGTATTTGCCGAGATTGCGGATGTTCTGCGCGTAATTGGCGATGAGCGCGTCGCGGGTAGGTTTGCCGAGCTTGATGTCCTCGTGCACAGGCACGCTCTCGATGACGTCCATCGCAAGCCCCGCCGCATTGCAGGCGGATTTCAGTTTTGCGATCTTTTCTTCCTGCCACACATCGCCGACGGGAACGTCATAGACCGCGGTAACGACGCCCTGCATATTCGGGATCTGCTTTATGTATTGCAGAGAGATGCTGTCTCCCTCGCCATACCAGCGAAAAGTCATTTTCATATCCGTAAAAGCTCCTTTGCATTGTAATAGGAAATATTACGAGCCGTCTCCTCAGCGCTTTCGGCGTCGTACTCCCCTTTCTCGACCAGCCCGCCGAGATAGTCCGCAAGGATCCTGCGGAAAAAATCGAACCGCACATAGCTCGAAAAAGACCTGCTGTCCGTGAGCATGCCGTAGTTGGTGCCGAGTGCGGAATATTCTGCGATGACAGAAAGATTCCTGCGAATACCCTGCACCGTATCGTTGAACCACCATGCCGCGCCCGCCTTCACATTCCTGAACGCGCCCGTGACGCACGCGAGCGCAGGGAGATCGCTGTCGTTCAGCGTGTACACGATGGTTTCGGGACGGTCCGCATCGGGAATGCGCGAGAAAAATGCGATGACGTTTTCGGGCTTCTGCGCGGACGCGATCACGTCGAATCCCGCATCTGCGCCGCAGGCGGCATACATCGCTGGATTGACGTTACGCACGACGGAGAAATGCATCTGCATCGCCATGCCGTACTTTTTATAAAGTTTCGCAAGTTCCGTAAGCACAAACCCGAACAGCGCACTTTTCTCTTCTTCACGGAGCGAATCCCGTTTTGCAAACAGCTTTTCCGCCTGCTCTTTTCCCGCATACTGCGCGGGGAAATCCTGAAAACCGTGATCGGAGATGCGGCAGCCGTGTTCGGCAAAATAACGGACGCGCCTCTCCAGAACTTCGAGAAGATCGGAAAGCGTTCCGATCTTTTGACCGGCGCAAGCTTCCAGTTTTGCAAGATATGCACCGTCGAAAGAAAAAAGCTTGTCGGGACGGAAGGTGGGCCGCACCAGAGTTTCGCCGTAATCCCCGTGAAATTCCAGGCTGTCGCACGGATCGTCCGTCGTCGCGACGTACCGCACCCCGAACTTTCTGAACAGATCGGATACACGGAGATCTTTCAGGACTTCGTTCGCACGGTCATAAATGCGCGCGGCGCTTTTTGCGTTGAGCGGTTCGCGGATCCCGAAGATCTGATCGAGCTCCATATGCGTCCAGTAATACAGCGGATTCCCCGCAAGTTTAGGCAGGATCTCCGCATACTTCATGAACTTTTCCCGAAAACTCCTGCCGCCCGTTATGAACGACTCGTCCGCACCGCAAAGACGCATCGCGCGCCATTTGTAGTGGTCCTCCGCGAGCCAAAGTTCGCCGATGTCTTTAAAAGAAGCATCGTCTCTGATCTTACGGATGTCGAGGTGGCAATGATAGTCGATGATCGGGAGATCTTTTACCGCGGCATAAATGCGACGCGCCGCGCCCGACCCCAGAAAAAGATCGGAAAAAAACTCTTTCATTGTATTATTTGGTCCCCCCGAAGGACATAGAGTTGTCTATAAGCAGATCCTCTCCCTCTTTTTTCTTCGAGCTGTCGATATGCTTTTTGAGATAAGAATAATATTCGTCGTCATCTACGGGAAGACTGACCGTTTCACCCTTCCACGCCGACAGAAGCATGGAATCCATGAGTTCCACGCATTTGAGCCCTTCGCAGCCGTCCACATAGAGCGGTTCCAGACCGAGCACGGCATTCGCAAAATTGTTGAGAATGCCCACGTGCTGGGGATTGTCATCGCCCTGCGGAATGATCTCCGTCGTATATGCGGGTTCGGTAAATCCGCTCGGTTCACTCATGAGGAACTCCTGCAGATCGCATTGCAGGCGGTTGACGGTCAGCCGGTCTTTTTCGCAGACGATCTTGCCGCGCGAACCGAGAATTTCCAGCCTGTTCGTCCCCGGCGCGTCGGCGGTCGTCGTGATGAAAGCGCCCGTCGCACCGTTGGGAAACTCCATATATGCGGTCACGTCATCTTCCGTTTCGATGTTATGCCATTTCCCGAAATGGCAGAATGCGCGCACTTTCACGGGCATCATGCCGCAGATCCACTGCAGAAGATCCAGCTGGTGCGGGCACTGGTTGAGCAATACGCCGCCCCCTTCGCCGCTCCAAGTCGCACGCCACGAACCCGAGTCATAATAAAACTGCGTCCTGAACCAGTTTGTGATGATCCAATTCACGCGGCGGATATCTCCGATCTCGCCCTTGGCGATCATTTCGTGCATTCTGATATACAGCGGATTCGTCCTCTGGTTGTACATCATCGTGAAGAGCCCCTTGCTCTTTTCCGCGACCGCGTTCATCTCCTTGACCTGCTTTGTATAGACGCCCGCGGGCTTTTCGCAGATGACGTTGAGCCCCTTTTTCAGCGCGCGGATGGCAAGCGGCGGATGCTGATAATGCGGCACCGCGATGATGACCGCGTCTACGTCCGCCCTGTCGATGAGCTCCTCGCCCGAATCATAGCAGACGCAGTTTTCGGGAAGACTTTTTTTGACCGCTTCCCTTTTCTTTTCCGAGATATCCGCGACCGCCGTAACGACGCCGTTTTTCACCTTGCCCTCGTTGAAATAGCCGAGATGTCCCGACCCCATGTTTCCGACGCCGATGATCCCGAACCTTACTTTATCCATGCCCCGTTTTCCTCTCTGAACGAATTTTTTTCTAAAAGGACCGCAAGCGCGGCGACGGCTGCCGCAAACGCTTCCTGTCCGCTTGAAAATGTGTATTTGCCTTTGAGCGCCGTCTTGTCGATTGCGGTGTATCCGCCAAAGACGATGAGGTGCGGCTCCAACGTGAAAACGGTATCCCTGTCCAGCCCCCCGACGAGCTCGCTGAGATGACCGTCTCCTTCGCCTGCGGGCACGACTTCGCCCGTCCCCGCGATCGCGTCTTTGATGTGAAAATAGTCGCTCTTTGCCCCGAGCATTTCCAGAGCCTTCCCCGCGTCCACGCCGCATTGCACATAATTTGCGGGATCGAAAACACTCTTGATACCGCCGACGCGGCACAATATCTTCAAAACCCGCTCGGGCGTATCGCCGAAGATCTCCTTTTCATTTTCATGGTAAAGCGTGACGTTGTACTTCTTCGCCAGTTCGCACATGGCGGACAATTTTTCCACGACCTCGTTCTCGTCTTTTTCGGGATTTGCGCCATAAAAGGAAAATACTCGTATTTTGTCCGTACCGAAGATGCCGGCAAGCGAGAACACCCGTTCGCACAACTGCAGATGTTTCCCGAAATCTTCGCGAAGCCCTACCTTCCCGAGCGGAGAGCCGACCGACCAGACGCGCACGCCCGCATCGTCGAGCATCTTTTTATAACCGATCGCCTCTTTTTCTCCGAGCTCAGAAACGTTTTTGCCGTCCAGCCCCCGCAGCTCGATAAACGGGATCCTATGCCTGTTCAGCGCTTCCAGCTGCTCGGAAAACTTCTCCGAAGCTTCGTCCGCAAATGCACACAGCCTGATTTTCATTGCATTCTCCCTTCGCGCATAAAATGCACTTGTTTATTTACGGACATTATAATAGAGCTCGAAATAAAATTCAATGAGAAAAATTGTTCAATTATATTGCAATTCATGCTCATTTATTATATAATATTTGTATGTACAACGCTCTCTCTTTCAAACGTCTGTTTTTTTCGCATCACGTGACGGAACACGTTTCCGTCGACAGTTTTTCCAGTCATCAGCATTCCGACTATGAGATTCTTCTCATCATTAACGGGGAAGGAGTTTTCGTCGTGGAGAACGAAGCCTATAACTACAAAAACAATACGATCTTTCTTGTTCCTCCGACAAAGTACCACGTCCTGCAAGTCCCCCCGCAGCACAGATACGAACGTTTCGTGATCAACTTCCCGCAGGAACTCTTCCCCGAATGCGCACGAACGGACCAGTGTCTGCACAAGATCGTCGACGACAAGATCGTCAACCTTTTTTATAAACTGGACGAATATGCGGACAGCTTTTCACATGAACAAATGCACGTACTTTTGCTGTCAGCGCTCTCCGAGATCCTCATTCTTCTCACGCACGACAGCGACCACAAAAACGCCGAAAAAGTCAAACTGCCTTCCGTCGTAAAACAGGCTGTGGACTTTATCGGAAACAACATCGAAAAGCCGCTCAGCCTTGAATACGTCGCAGAGCACGTGTTCGTCTCAAAATCTTATCTGAGTCACATCTTTTCAAAAACGATGAACGTCAGCATCGCGCGCTATATCCGCATTAAAAAAATGTACGCGGCGCGCAACTTTCTCCAACAGAAATATCCGGCCACCTATATTTCACAGCTTCTCGGCTATGAAAATTACTCCACATTTTTGCGATGCTACCGCGCAGAATTCGGCAAAACGCCCTCTTGCGACGCGGAATAAAATTAACGCTCTCCAAACATTCTTTTGCGCGCATCAAAAATCATCGAAACTGCAGGCACCTAAAAATCACCCAAGATGCGCGCAGAAAAAATCCACCGAAGCGGAACAACGCGCGCAATGCCCCGCGCGCTCCGTTTCTTTCGAAACACCTTCAAAAAACAGAAAACAAGGAAAAACGCCATGGACCTTTCCAATCTTCCCACGCCTTTCTTTCAGCGCGGGAACTGCTCACAGGAAGAATTCATCTACGTATTCAACAAATCCGAAGAACTCCCGCTGAACATAGACTGTGCGGGCATCACCTACCCTATGCCCGACTATTTTATCAAGCGAAGCAACGCGCCTTACTTTGTATTTGAACAGGTGCTGAGCGGTGAAGGTTCGCTCGTCTACAACGGAAAAGAACACCGTCTCTGCGCCGGCGATTTTTACTGTCTGGAGCCTTACAGCGATCAATACTATCATTCAGATCCAAAAAAACCCATGAAAAAAATATGGATCAACTTCTACTGCGGCTTTTTTGAAAAAATATTCGAAGAGACCAAACTGAAAGGTATCGGCGTTTTTCATGATTTCAATGCGCTCGACAAAATGACGCAACTCTATTCACTTATCAAAAAATCTCCCGACAACGGGATCGTCGCCTACCCCGTGATGAATATTCTCTTTTCCATCCTTTCCGACCTCTCGGCACACACGACAAAAAACCGCGAAAACGCCAATATCTCCGAAACGGCACTGCGTACTAAATTTCTCCTTAACGATTCGATCACGAAAAAGATCGATATGGAAGAAATTTCCGCCAAACTTTACAAGTCAAAATCGCAGATCAACCGTGATTTCACAAAATATTTCGGCACAACGCCCTACAAATATTTATTGGACAGACGTATCGAGTTCGCTCAATTCATGCTGTCCAACACAAATTACTCGATCAAAGAGATCTCCGATATGCTCGTTTTCATCGATGAACATTATTTCTGCACCTTGTTTAAAGACAAATGCGGAATGACACCCGGACAATACCGAAAAAAATTCAGCCATACCTCCTAAGGTCCATCACAGTCTGACAGCACAGGAAGATCGTTTCCGATCAGCCCGAACGACAGGCGGCGCCTGCCCGAAAATTGCAATCGTATCTTTACATAAAACGCCGACCGCCGCGCAAAATTTGCGCGGCGGTCGGCTGTCGATGGCACACCGCGATGCTTCTTTTCAGAGAAAATACTTCGGACGATGAAAACTTTTACACAAGGTGGGATTGAGCGCATAAAGCAACTGTTTCCCGTCAGGACGCATATCCAGACAATATGCGTTAAAACGAACTTTTGACCGTTCGTATCCGGGCAAAGCGTCGTAAGGCAACCGAACCGTTACGCGATAACCTTTGTCCGTCAGCGCAGCCTGCGCTTCAAAAGCTGGCGTTATTTTCTGTACCACGGGCTTTCTGCCTGTCTTATTGTAAACATCCGCATAAAAGCGCACACCGAACGGGGAAACTTCCAGCTCTTTATAGTGCTTCAGATCTCCGTCAGGCGAAATGAAGATCTCCACGGCGTCACCCTGCCAAATGTCCTCATTGTCCTCGGCAAACGGGCTTACAATATGATCGTCTTCCACGTCGAAAAAAAATTGCACGGCATCATCACCGAAAGAACAGACGAACGCACAGCCGCTTTCGGCGCGCCCTTTCACGTTTTCCTTCAGATAAAAAGTTTCGTTTTCTTTAAATTCCATGATTTTGTGCACCGCAACCTTCCCCTGTTTCATTTTTCGAGGGCGGCGGCGAGCATTTTGTCATAGACCGCCAGCATCCCGTCCACCAGTTTAAACTGCGTATGCGCGCGGTCGAGATTCTGTCCTGGACGATGCGTGCGGAAATACACGTCGCCTTCGAGATAGTCGGTGAGAAACCGCATTCCGCATTCGTATGTCATCAGCACCGCGCCCATCGGAAGATTTTTCCTTTCCTCATCCGTGATGGATTTTCCGACAGCGGAAAGGTAGCCGCGCAGATACGTTTCATAAAGATCGAAACGGAACTCCACTTTGGAAAGGTCGGGCTCGTCCTCCGCCGCGCTGTTGCACCCGAATCTGATGCTGTCGCCGAAATCGTAGCAAAGCGAACCCGGCATGACAGTATCCAGATCGATGACCGCTATACCTTTGCCGGTTTTGTTGTCGATCATGACATTGTTGAGTTTTGTGTCGTTGTGCGTCACACGCAGAGGAATGCGACCGTCCGCGATCTTATCCACGATGTTCCCGCACAGATCTCTATGCGCGACTACCCAGTCGATCTCTTTTTGTACTTCCGCCCTGCGCCCACATACGTCAGCTTCTACCGCCTTTATAAAATTGGCGTATCGTACTTTTGTATTATGAAAATCAGGCAAGACTTCATAAAGCAGGGAAGCATCGAAATCGGCGAGCAGGTTCGCAAAATTACCGAACGCAACCGCGCTCTCGTAAAAATCGCGCGGATCGCGCACGATCTGATACGTCGTTGCATCCTCTATAAAAACGTATACGCGAAAATAATTTTCACCGTCAAAATAAAAACTCTTGCCCTCTTTTGTGCGCACGATGTTCAGACAATCGCGCAGCGGATCCCCTCCGTTTTTCTCCACACTTCTGCGACAGAAATCCGTCACAAGTTCAATGTTGCGCATCAGCCTACCGACGTCCGTAAAAAGACGGTTATTGATACGCTGCAGGATATAATGACGCACTTTTGCCCCACCCACAGTCAGCTTAAACGTGTCGTTAATATGCCCCTCGCCGTAGCGCACGCAATCCTCAAACTCGCCTTCGATGGCAAACTGAGAATAAATTTTTCTGAAATCGTACTTCTCGCTCATAATTACTCCTTGTAAAGTCGCCGGTCGGCTGTGTATTC
>CALVSU010000004.1 GCA_944359385.1 uncultured Clostridia bacterium
ATGACCATCGCCTTCACGGAGAGCGACATTTCACGCTATATGGACGTCATTCTCGCCCAGCACATCGAAAACCCCGTCCTCTGCGACAAATATCTCATGGGGCAGGAGCTGGAAGTGGACGTCATCAGCGACGGCGTGGACGTTCTCATCCCGGGCGTCATGCAGCACATCGAGCGCGCGGGCGTGCACAGCGGCGACTCCATCGCGGTGTATCCGCCTTACAATCTGAGCGACATCATGCTCGCGAAGATCATCGAGTGTTCTACCCAGCTTGCGCTTTCCCTGAAGACGAAGGGACTCATCAACATCCAGTTCCTTGTCTATCACAGCGAACTGTACGTCATTGAAGTCAATCCCCGCGCGTCGCGTACCATTCCGTATATCAGCAAAGTCACGGGTGTGCCTATGGTGGAGCTGGCGACGAAGATCATGGTCGGCGCGAAGCTGAAAAAACTCGGCTACGGCACGGGACTTTACAAAAATTCGCCGTACGTCGCGGTCAAAGTGCCCGTGTTCTCCTTTGAAAAACTCAACGACGTCAACTCTCAGCTCGGACCCGAGATGAAATCGACGGGCGAAGTGCTCGGCATCGGCAAGACCATCGAAGAGGCGCTCTTCAAAGGGCTCGTCTCTGCGGGGTTCAAACTCTGCCACCCGAGCAAACAGCGGAGCGTCGGCGTGTATTTCACCATCAACGACCAGGATAAATTCGAAATTCTCGGGCTTGCCAAGAAATTTAGCGATCTCGGCCTGAACATCTATGCGACGAAGGGCACGGCGGACACCATCCGCACCCTCGGTATCGAGGTGACCACCGTCGACAGGCTTTCCCAGAGCGACGAGATCCTCAGGCTCATGGACGAAGGGAAGGTGGATTACATCGTCTATACGGGCAAGACGGACATGGCGTCTATCGACGACTATATCCGTATGTATCATCACGCGATCTTATTGGGCATCACTACGCTCACGTCGCTGGATACGGCGAACGCGCTCGCGGATATCATCGCCAGCCGCTTCAATGAGGACAACACGGAGCTTGTCGACATCAACGCGCTGCGCACGGAAAAGACCAAGCTTTCCTTCCTGAAAATGCAGAGCTGCGGCAACGACTATATCTTCTTCGTCAACATGGACGGAAAGATCACCTGTCCCGAATCTCTCGCGATCAATTTTGTCGACAGGCATTACGGCATCGGCGGCGACGGGATCGTGCTCATTGAAAAATCCGACGTCGCAGACGCGAAAATGCGCATTTTCAACAAGGACGGAAGTGAGGGTTCCATGGCGGGCAACTCTATCCGCTGCGTCGCAAAATATCTCTACGACAACGGCTTTGTCAAGGGCAACCATGTCTCGATCGAGACGCTCAGCGGTATCAAAGAGATGGATCTGTTCACGTTCAACGGGCAGGTGAGTTCGGTGAGCGTCAACATGGGCAAGGCGATCCTGAACGGCAGGGACATCCCTTCCACGCTGGAAGGCGACACGGTCGTCGGCAGGGAGATCGAGGTCGGCGGACAGAAATATGCCGTGACGCTCGTCAACGTCGGCAACCCGCACTGCGTGGTATTCTGCGATAAAGTGGACGCGGTGGATCTGCCGAACGTCGGGCCGATGTTCGAATATGCGCCGTATTTCCCGCAGAGGATCAACACGGAATTTGTGCGCGTCGTCAACGACAGGACGCTGAAAATGCGCGTCTGGGAGCGCGGCAACGGCGAGACGCTTGCCTGCGGCACGGGCGCCGCAGCCTGCGTCGTGGCGGCGGTGCTTGGTGGGTACTGCAAGGCGGACGAGGACATCACTGTGAAAGTGCGCGGCGGCGACCTCATTGCGAGATATAATTCCGACGGCACCGTCACGCTGACGGGCAACACCAAGCTCGTATACGAAGGAACGATCGAGTTCTGATCGAAGGAAATCTATGCAGGAAGTTTTTTACGAAGAGAGCGTGGACACGCACAACCTGTCCGCGGCGAAAAGAAGATACCTGATCTACAAGATATTCTCTATTCTTTCCGTCGTTCTCGGTGTCTTTTCCCTTTTGAACGTCCTGTTCGGGCAGATCGATCCCGAACAGGGAATCACGAAGTCAGTCGTGATCTATATCGTCATGTGGCTGGTCTTTGCCGCGTTGATGTTTTTCCTCGCGGTGTTTCTCGCGAAGAAAAAACACGCATTCTATCTGAGCTACGATTATACGTTTGTCTCGGGCGATCTGCGCATTTCGAAGGTTTTTCACGGCAGGAAGAGAAAACATCTTTACAGCATTTCGACCGACCGCATCATCAAAATGGGGCGTGTCGGTTCGGATTCCTATGCCAAGGCGAAGGCTTCGCCCGACACGAAAGAGGATATCCTGACGCCCAACGTCGAAGCGGAAGAGGATAAGGAATTTTTCTATATCCACGCCCAGACGAACGTCGGGAAAAAGATCCTCGTTCTGGAATGCCGTATCCAAATGATTTATACCATCCTGCGGTTCATGAACAGACCGAATATTCTGGAAACGGAATTCAACAAACAGACGATCGCGGCGAAGACCGCGTCGAAGCAGAATTGAATCGAAGCCGCCGCCGCAATCTGCGTCGGCGGTTCGATGTGTTTTTTCAAACGGTATGATTTATCTCGACAATGCCGCGACGACCCGCCCTGACGGCGAAGCGGTCGCATCGGCGGCGCAGTTTTTGGAAGATGATTTTTTTAACCCGTCCGCACTGTATAAGGCGGGCTTTGCGGCGCATAAACGCGTCGAGGCGGCGCGGAAAAATATCCTTTCGCTCATAGCCGATCCCGCGAAGTTCGATCTCGTGTTCACGTCCTGCGGGAGCGAATCGGACAACCAGGCGCTCTTTTCCTGCGCCCGCCGCGGCAATTTTGTCACGACCGAGGGGGAACACGCCGCGATCTTTTCTTCTGCCGAAGAGCTGAAAAAGCGCGGGGTAGAGGTGCGTTTTGCAAAGATCGGCCCAGACGGCACAGTCGATTGCGACGACCTTCTTCGTCTTGTGGACGACAAGACGTCGCTCGTTTCCGTCATTCATGTGGGCAATGAAACGGGCGCAGTCAACGACATCGCCTCGATCGCGGCAAGCGTCAAGAAGAAAAACCCTCGCGCGTTTTTCCACAGCGACGGCGTGCAGGCTTTCGGCAAACTGCCGTTCAGACTGACGGCGGACATTGATTTTTATTCGGTGAGCGCGCACAAGATCGGCGGCGTGCGCGGCATCGCGGGACTGTTCAGAAACAGGAACAAAAATCTCTTTCCGCTCATATGCG
This sequence comes from uncultured Clostridia bacterium, assembly GCA_944359385.1. Taxonomy (GTDB): domain Bacteria; phylum Bacillota; class Clostridia; order Christensenellales; family Borkfalkiaceae; genus Borkfalkia. The sequence goes on from CALVSU010000004.1 coordinate 3,283, forward strand.
GCGGAGGGCAGGAGGGCGGGCTTCGCAGCGGCACGGAAAACACCTTCGGCATCATGCAGTTCGAGGCCGCCGCGCGGAAAAAGTTTTCGCGCCTCATACCCGATCTGGAAAGGATGCGCTTTTACAACGATTATTTCTGCGGCGCGCTCGACAAAGAGATCTTTCAGATTCTTTCGCCCGAAAACGGTTCGCCGTATATCCTGAGCGTTTCGGCGAAGGGGCTTCGCGGCGAAGTGCTGCAGCATATGGCGGACGATCGCGGCGTGCTGATCGGCACGGGATCCGCGTGCTCTTCCAGACATCGTTACAGCCGCGTCATTCTCGCCTGCGGGTATGGCGAAAAGATCGCGGACGGGGTGATACGTATCTCCTTCTCGCCTGAAACGACGGAAGAAGAATGCAAAGAAGGCGCGGCGCTCATCAACGAGTGCGCCCGCGAATTGGCTAAGAGGATGAACTGACGGCATGAAAGAAAAAGTCATTATCGTAAGGTATTGCGAAATACATCTCAAAGGAAAAAACCGCGGGTATTTTGAGCAGGTATTCATGAACAACCTTGAAAAGGCGCTCACGGGCATACGCCATGAGATCAGGCGTCCCAGCGGACGTTACGTCGTGGAGAATTTCGACGCGGAAAGAGCGGACGAGATATGCGAGCGGATCCGCAAAGTGTTCGGCGTGCATACGCTGAGCGTCGGCGTGAAGGTCGAAGCCGATCTCGACGCGATTTTTGCGCAGATCCTGGAAATTTCTCCCGACGAAGGCACATTCAAAATTGAAACCAACCGCGCCGACAAGCATTTCCCGCTCGATTCCATGGAGATCAACAGAGAGCTCGGCGGCAGGCTTCTGGGGAAAAAACCGCAACTCCAAGTGGACGTAAAGACACCGCAGACCGTTCTGCACGTCGATATCAGGGAAAACGGCACCGCGCTCGTCTTCGAAGGGATCGTGAAAGGCGCAGGCGGCATGCCCGTCGGGACGGCGGGGAAAGGTATGCTCCTGCTTTCGGGCGGCATCGACAGCCCCGTTGCGGGTTACATGATCGCAAAACGCGGTATGCGCTTGGAGGGGTTGCATTTTCACAGTTATCCCTACACGAATATGCAGGCGCGCGAAAAAGTGGAGGAGCTGGCGCGAATCCTTTCGGGGTATACGGGCGGGATGACGCTGCACATAGTCAGTGTCACGCATATCCAGGAAGAGATACACAAAAAATGCCCGGAAGAGATGATGATCACCCTCTTGCGCCGCTTTATGATGCGCATTGCGGAGCGCCTTTCGAAGGAGACGGGTGCGCAGTGCATCGTCACGGGCGAGAGTCTCGGGCAGGTCGCAAGCCAAACTATTGAGGGGATGACCTCTTCCAACGATGTTGTGAAGGATATGCCCGTTCTTCGTCCGCTCATCGGATTTGACAAGACGGAGATCATCGAAAAGGCGCGCATGATCGGCACCTACGAGACGTCCGTGCTTCCGTATGAGGATTGCTGCACCGTCTTTTTGCCCAAACATCCGCTCATCAAGCCCGATCTGCATAAGGTCAGAAAAGCAGAGGCGGTGCTGGATGTCGAGGGACTCATCGAAGAGGCTTTCGCTTCGGCGGAAACGGCGGTTTTCTGATAAAAAATACTTTTGACGGACAGAGAAAACGGCTTTTATGTTCGCTTTGTCGATAAAAGCGATTGTTTTATTCTTTTTGCCCGGCATGAGCGGCAATTTTGTTTGCTTGTCGGACATACAGTTTTTTTATGTTCGCAGCTTTCGGGAAGAAAAGGAGATCTTCCTTTTTTTCCTGCGTTTCGGAGAACGATTCGCGAGCGGGCGTGCACTGTTTGCTCTTCGGACGAATATGCGTGTTTTCTTAACTTTTTTGACTGCTTTCCATATTGCTTTTTTTGTGCGGCGGTTGTATAATAAATTCAATTTGATAAAAAAGGAGATCGATCATGAAAAGACAGTTGCCTGCCTATCCCTTGTGGATCATAGACCCGATGTTTTCGGTCTGGACGCCGGAAGAAAAACTCAATGCGGGAGATACGATGTTCTGGACGAACAAAAAAAGACCCGCTTACGGGTTGGTGCGCTATAACGGGAAGACCTATTCGTTTATGGGTGCGCTGTGGGGCACCGAGCCGCTCAGCCAGGAGAGTGTCTCCGTTACGGCTTATTCGACCGACTATGTGTTTTCGTGTGCGGAGTTCACGTTGAAAGTTTCCTTTGTTTCGCCGCTCACGCCCGACGATTATGAGATCTTGTCCTGCCCCGTCTGCTATACGGAATACGAACTTTTGCCGAAGGCAAAACTTGCAACGGATTTTTCCGTCGCGATCGTGTTGGACCAGAGTTTCTGCTATGATGAGCCCGCAAGGATCATCGGCGGCGTGTTCCCGATGGACGGGTACGAGACGGCATATTTTTCCCGTATGCGCAACCTCGTGATGTCCCATGCGAACGACTGCGTCGAACCCGACTGGGGCGATACGTATATCGCGGGCGAAGAAGCGTGGTTCATTCCGACGTCCTCCTTGCAGAAATATGTGGACGAAGGCGTCACAGAATACAAACACAACGGTGATGCGCGGCATTATATCATGGCGGTCAACAGGTCTCGGAAAGGCTATTTTATGACCGCATTCGACGATAAGATCGCGATCTTCTATTTCGGCGAATGGCTGAAAACATATTTCTTTAAGGACGGCCGCACGGTGCTGGACGCGTTGAATTTCAGCCGCGAAAAGCACGATGAGATCCTCGGAAAACTTGCGGCGTTCGACAAAAAGTTCAAAAAGGACTGCGACGCGGTGGGTAAAGACTATTATCTTCTTGCCTGCGCGGCGTACCGTCAGTCGATCGGCGCGCACAAGCTCGTGGAAAACGCGAAGGGCGAGATCCTGTTTCTCTCGAAAGAATGCAATTCGAACGGCTGTATCGGAACGGCGGACGTAAGTTATCCGTCCATTCCGCTGTATCTTCTTTACAATCCCGAACTGGTGAACGGGATGCTGCGCGGCATATTCGATTTTGCGCGCATGCCTGTCTGGAAGTTTGATTTTGCGCCGCACGACGTGGGGACTTATCCTTACTGCTGCGGTCAGGTATACGGCATGAACTGGTCGCGCGACAAATACAACTGCGGCAACACGGCGGGCTGGGGCGACGGCGCGTATACGCATCCCATGATCTATATGCGTCCCGCTTCCTGCGATGCATACGACGTGAAATTCCAGATGCCCGTCGAAGAATGCGGGAACATGATCATTATGACAGCAGCGTCCTGCGTGGCGAGCGGGGATTTCTCCATCGCGGAAAAGAATTTCGATCTTCTGGAAAAATGGGTCGTCTATCTTGAAAAATTCGGTCTGAAACCTGAAAATCAGCTGTGCACGGACGACTTTGCGGGACATCTTGCAAACAACGTGAACTTGGCGATCAAGGCGATCGTGGGCATCGAATCCTTCGGGTTGATCGCTGAGAAGACGGGTCGCGGCGACGCGGAGAAATATTATAAGTTGGCGGCGGAATATGCGGCGAAGATGCGCGAAATGACGGGCGAAGGGATCATGCCGCTCGCGTACGGACAGGAAGGGACATTCTCCCTCAAGTACAACATGCTCTTCGATAAATTGTTCGGGTTTGATCTTTTCTGCGACGAGGTCTGCGAAAAGGAAGTCGATTACTACATCGAAAAGAGCAACACCTATGGCGTTCCGCTCGACACGCGCGAAAACTACACGAAGTCCGACTGGATCCTGTGGTGTGCGGGTCTTACGTCCGACAAGAAAAAGGCGGAAAAGCTGTATGCGCCCGTCGTGAAATATCTTGCGGAGAGCCCCACGCACGTGGCGTTCAGCGACTGGTATAATACGCAGAATGGCAGATGCGAGCACTTCTTTAACAGGACGGTGCAGGGCGGCATCCTCGTTCCGCTTCTCAGACAATCGGGCAAGATGAAAGTCAGATAAAGTCGCGAGCCAAAAGCTCGCGCGTATGAACGCAGTCCGCGCTTTCCGGCACGGACACAGCCAAATTCGGTCACGATAAGGAGTTTTTATGCTGCATTACCATGAACAAGGCGCTTCCGTCGGCATTGAAAAGCCGCGGGCATATTTCATTCCCTTTGAACGCGGTCAACAAAGGAGCGAGCGCAGGGAAGAAAGCAATTTATTCCGTTCGCTTTGCGGAGAGTGGAAGATCCGCGCATACGAGACGGTGCTCGCGGCGGAGAATTTTTTGGACGAAACGCCCGAAGAGAAGATCGGCGTGCCGTCCTGCGTACAATATTACGGCTACGATCATTTCCAGTACACGAACGTCAGGTATCCGTTCATGTACGATCCGCCCCGCATTCCGAAGAGGAACCCCGCATTTCATTATTACCGCACGTTTGACGCGGAAGGGATCGCGGACGGGAAACGCATTTATATTCTGTTTGAAGGGGTGGATTCCTGCTTTTATTTATATGTGAACGGGAAGTTTGTCGGGTTTTCTCAGATCACCCACAAGACGAGCGAGTTTGACATCACCGATTTTGTCAAGGAAAAGGGCAACCGCCTGGATGTGCTCGTTCTGAAATGGTGTATGGGCAGTTACCTCGAAGATCAGGATAAATGGCGTTTTACGGGTATCGTGCGCGACGTGTATCTTTTGTTCCGCGATCAGAAGCATATTTCCGATTATAAGATCGATACGCGCATAGAGGGCGGCAAGGGCGTCGTGTCCTTCTCGAACAGGAGCGAGGTGCCTGCGGTCGTTTCCTTCTGCGGGCAGGAAGCGTTTGCGGAAGCGGGCGGCGGCGTATCGTTCGAAGTCGAAGACCCGAAACTGTGGAGCGCCGAATCTCCCTATCTTTATCCCATGGAAATTTCGTGCGGCGGTGAGGTGATCTTCGAGCGCGTTGGCATCCGCACGAGCGAAGTGAAAAACGGGATCTTCCTCATCAACGGGAAGGCGATCAAACTGCGCGGCGTGAACCGTCACGATTTTCACCCCGACAGGGGGGCAGCCGTCACCGAAGCGGATATGCTGCAAGACGTGCTTCTCATGAAAAAGCTGAATGTGAACGCGGTGCGCACTTCGCATTATCCCTCTTCGCCGCTCTTTTACAGGCTGTGCGACGAATACGGACTGTATGTGATGAGCGAGAGCGACGTGGAGAGCCACGGCTGCGCAGCCATCCTCCGCAACGACATGACCTACGAACAGTTGATGGCGCTTATGGCGGAAAATGCGGATTTTAAGGAGAGCGTGCTGGACAGACAGATCTCCAATGTCGAGCAGAACAAAAACCACGCCTGCGTGATCATCTGGTCTTTGGGAAATGAGGCGGGCTGGGGTGCCAATTATTATGCGGCGGCGGAAAAAGTGCATTCGCTCGATGGCCGCCCCGTACATTATGAAAGCCTTGTCACCATTGACAAAAAACATTATTTGGGCGATGAATATTATACGGCGCCCGTCGATATGGTGAGCCGCATGTATCCTTCGTATCAGTGGATGCGCGACGACTATCTGAACGATGCAAAAGAAAAGCGTCCGCTCGTCCTGTGCGAATATGCGCACGCCATGGGCAACGGCCCCGGCGGCCTCAAAGAGTATTGGCAGGTGATCGAATCCAACGACCGCTTTATGGGCGGCTTTATATGGGAATGGGCGGACCACGGCATCCGCTACGGCGGCAAGGGGTTCCGTTACGGCGGAGATTTCGGCGAGACCGTGCATGACGGCAATTTCTGCGTGGACGGCATCGTCGCGCCCGACAGAGCATTGAAACCCGGCTCTCTGCAGATGAAAAAGATGTACCAGCCCGCCGTGTTCGAAAAGCGCGGTCAGAAGCTGTCCGTCTTCAACAAGTATTATTTTGTGCCGCTGGAAGGCACGGTCTCCGTCTTATATGACGACGGTGAAAAAGAAGAATTTGCCGTCAAGATCCCGCCGCGCAAGAGCGCGTCTTTCTCTCTGAAACAAAAGGGCGGTGCCTGCGTTTCCTTTACCGCGGACGGCGCCAAAGAGGCATGCGCCGATGAAAGTTTCTATGAGAAAAAGCCCGTCTATACAAAGACGGCGCGGACGAAGTGCGACATACGGGATACGGGCGCGTACATCGAGGCGGACGCGGGTGACCGCAAATACAGGATCGACAAGGCGAGCGGCGAGATCGTGTCTGTCTGCGCTTTCGGGAGAGAGCTCGGCGGCATAAGTCTGAACGTATGGCGCGCGCCTACGGATAACGATATGTATGAGCGCAACGACTGGGCAAAGGTATTCATGGACAGAGCCGTGAGCGATCCGGTCGACTGCAAGATCTCGGGGAATACGGTCACAGCGAGCGTGCGTTTCGCATATTATAGCTCTGCCATGCCGTGGCTAGATGCCGACATAGCATATACGTTCGTGAGCGAAGGCGTAAAAATTGCCGTTTCTTACCGCGTATCGCCGCATTATTTCAGATCGCTGCCTCGTCTCGGTTGGAAAATGAAGCTGGACAGAGCCTTTTCTTCTCTCCGCTATCTCGCATACGGACCGGGGGAAAGCTATGAAGATATGTACGAATATTGCCGCAAGGGCGAATTCGAATCGGATGCGGACAAAGAATATGTGCATTTTGTAAAACCGCAGGAATGCGGCAGTCATTGCGGGGCGGAATATGCGGAACTGACCGACGGGACGTTCACCGTCCGTGCGGAGGGGATGCGCTCCTTCTCCGCTCTGCCTTATGATGCGAAGACGCTTGCGCAAACGGCGCACGACGACGAATTGCCCGAGAGCGACGCTGTGTATTTCTGTGCGGATTATTATATGGGCGGACTCGGCACCAATTCCTGCGGTCCTGCGACGCAGGACGAATATCGCGTGCCCTCTGCGGGGCAGGGGAGCATCCTGTTCCTGTTCAGAAAGTAAGTTTGTCCGATGCGGCATTGCCGCATCGGCGGTAAAAAAGTTCAGGTGACGTTCACGGAGGATAAAATGGACGGTAAATTGTTGGTTGAAAAACTTATCGCGTATGCGGAGAGGTATCTTTGTCTGCGGTCTGAGGACGCGGATTATATGCGCAACGTCTTGCTGTCGAGACTGGGGCTGACGGAGCCTTACGAAGGCGAGGCGGACTTGTCCGATATCGAAGGCATGGACGTTCCCGACGCGCTGTGCGCCGAGCTTTCGGCATATGCGGTCAAGGCGGGAATTATCGAAGAGGGCGCAGAAGAGCGTTTTGCGGCGGATATTTTAGGTATTCTCTCGCCGCTTCCTTCCGTGATCAACGAGACGTTCTGCCGTATCAGGGAAGAAAAGGGAGCGCAGGCGGCGTGCGATTATCTGTACGCGCTTTCCGTCAAGAACGGTTACATACAGAAAACGGCGATCGCGCGCAATCTCAAATGGGATTATCAGGACGGCGACAGCCGTCTGGAGATCACCGTCAATCTCTCCAAACCTGAAAAGAGCAACAAGGACATCGCAAAGCTCCTCACCGCGCCGCAAGGGAAGAAATATCCCAAATGCCAGCTTTGCAAGGAGAACGAAGGTTTTGAAGGCACGGCGTCGCATCCCGCAAGGCGCAATCTGCGCACGGTCAAGGTGACGCTCGGCGGGGAGAAGTGGTTCGTGCAGTATTCGCCCTATGCGTATTATGACGAGCACTGCATCGCGATCAACGAAGCGCATGTGCCCATGAACGTGGGGGATAAGACGCCCGCGAAACTTCTGGATTTCGTGGACGTGTTCCCGAACTATTTTATCGGGAGCAACGCGTCTCTTCCCATCGTCGGCGGCTCCATCCTCAACCACGAACATTTTCAGGGCGGGTTGCATCTGATGCCCATGCACGGAGCGAAAGCGGCGCGTCGGTTTGTCTCGGAAGAATATAAAGATCTCGACATCTGTATTCTCGATTGGTATAACAGCGCGATCCGTTTCGAGGGCGAGAACAGAAGATCCGTCGAAGCGTTCGCGGTCAAAGTCATCCGTGCGTGGAAAGAGTTTGCCTGCCCCGCGTGCGATATCCTGCCGTATACGGGGGAGACGCCGCACAATGCGGTTTCGCCTATTCTTCGCAAGATCGGAAAGAAGTATTCTTTCACCATGATCCTGCGCAACAACAGGACGGACGAAAGATATCCCGACGGCATTTTCCATGTACATCCCGAATATCAGAACATCAAGAGCGAGGGGATCGGACTGATCGAGGCGATGGGGCTGTTTATTCTGCCGGGCAGGTTGAAAAGACAGCTGGAAGGCATTGCGGAGATCCTTTGCGGTCAGACGCCGTACGACGAAAAGGCGCTCGCCGATCCGCAGAATTTCTTGTATGTGCACCGCAACATGATCGCAAAACTGCTTTCGGAAGGCAAGGCGGCGGACAAAAAGCAGGCGTATGCGCGCTGCGAAGAGTACGTGAACAAAGTCTGTGCGGCGATCCTCGACAATACGGCGGTATTCAAGAAAGACGAAACGGGCAAAGCGGGCTTTGATCGGTTTATGAAAGAGTTGAATTTGAAGGAGATAAAGTAAGACAATGAAAAACATTCTTGTTACGGGCGGCGCCGGATATATCGGCAGCCATACGTGTATCGAACTTGCAAAAGCCGGCTACGGCATCGTGATCGTAGACAATTTCGTCAACAGCAAATATGAAGCGATCCGCAGGGTGGAAAAGATCATCGGCGCAAAAGTGAAATTTTATGAAAACGACATTCTCGATGCGGCGGCGCTGGATAAGATCTTTACGGAAAACAAGATCGACGCGGTCATCAACTTTGCGGGACTGAAAGCGGTCGGAGAATCGTGCGAAAAACCGCTCGAATATTATCATAACAACATTACGGGCCTGCTCGTGCTGGTTGAAGCGATGCGCAAGTACGATTGCAAAAACCTCGTGTTTTCCTCTTCCGCGACGGTGTACGGGAATCCGCATGCCGTTCCCATCAAAGAGGATTTCCCGCTTTCCGCGACCAATCCTTACGGCAGGACCAAACTGTTTATCGAGGATATCCTGCGCGACCTTTACAAAGCGGACCCGTCTTTCAACATCGCCATTCTCCGTTATTTCAATCCCGTCGGGGCGCACGAGAGCGGACTTATCGGCGAGGACCCGAACGGCATTCCGAACAATCTCTGCCCGTATATCACCAAAGTTGCAGTCGGCAAGCTCGCCAAAGTGCGCGTGTTCGGCAACGATTATCCTACGCCTGACGGAACGGGCGTGCGCGACTATATCCACGTTGTCGACCTTGCGATCGGGCATGTTCTGGCGCTGAAAAAGCTTTTTGAAAATTCGGGGCTTTATACCGTCAACCTCGGCACGGGCGTCGGATACAGCGTTCTCGACGTCATCAAGGCGTTTTCCAAAGCGCTCGGGAAAGAGATCCCGTATGAATTTGCTCCGAGAAGGGCGGGCGATATCCCCGAATGCTATGCGGATCCTTCGCTTGCGGAAAAACTCCTCGGATTCAAGACCACGCGCACGCTGGACGATATGTGCCGCGACGCACTGCATTTCCAGCTGAACAATCCGAACGGGTACGAAGACTGAATATGACCGAAAACGGGCGTGTTGCATCTCGCCCGTTTTTTCGTAACGCATTCTGATGGCAACGTTACAGAAATGAACTTTTCAGGCGCCGCAGTGCGGTATGTTGTTTGATGAGGGATAACGGAAGCTAAGGAGGGCACAACTGTGAAAATTTTTATCAGCCATTGTACGGCGGACAAGGAGATCGTGGACCGTCTGCGGACGTTGTTGTTTTTTTACGGCTGCGATTCGGACGACGTCTTTTGTTCTTCGGCTGCGGAGTCCGGTATTTCGGGAGGAAAAACGCTTTACGGCGTTCTCAATGAAAAATTGCGGGAATGCGATCTCTTTATCCTGTTCGGAACGTCGAATTACCTCAGGAGCGTGTATTGCGTGTACGAAGTGAGCGTGGCGCGTTATCTCGGCAAAAAAGTTCTGCCTCTCGTTTACGATGACGTGGCGTATGCGGAACTTGTGAAGATCGTCGGGAACGAGATCGTCTTTGTGCGCATGGGGGAAGAAGATGCCCACGCAAAGCTGCGCAAGGTGCTGTCGGAAACGTTCGGAGCCAAAGAAGGGGAGACAGAAGAATGTCTTCGTTTTGCTTCCTGTCGGCAGACATCGGAGAAGCTTCCGTTTCTCGGCAGCGGTCATGCGTATGCGGATATCGTCGAATACTGCGAGACGTTCGGCATTGTGCGTTTCCGAAATTCCGTTCTCGACGCGCGCGATCTGAAAAAGGCGCTCTCTTCCGCCCGTTCGGTCAAGATCCTTTCGACGACGGGCGCTTCTCTCATCTCTCTTCTGTCCAACGAAACATTCCCCGAACTGCTGGCGGCAGGTGCGGAGATCCATGTGCTTTTGGCGGACAAAGGTTCGCAATTCTGCCGTGACGTAGCGCGCATAGAAACAGCGAGTAACTTCCGTGAAAACCTGCAAAGGATCACTGCGGAGTTCGACACCGTCGTGCTCGCGCTGAAAGAATCTATCGAACGCGCGAGAACGCGCAATCCCGCAGGCGAGCTCGGAAAAGTCTTTATCGGCTCGTTCGGAACGGCGCTTCGGCAGACCATTCTTCTGGCAGAGCGACGTGACGGGAGCGGCTGGGGCTGGATCTCTATGACGGTGCCGCCGTACAGAACGAAGGACGGCACACCCTCGTTCGAGATCGAATGCGAAAATGTCTCTTCGCGCACTCCGTCAATGTTTTCCATCATGAACGGGCATTTTTCGGCGATCGAGGAAAAGGCTGAGGAGGACGGCGTTCTTGTCCGCGTTACGAAAGAAACGCAGCTGCAAAGTTTCGGCGGAGAGAACAAAGAAGCGGCTTTTTCCTATTGGAGAAACAAATACGCCGAAGCAGACCGCTATATGAAAGACTGTGAAGATGAGGAAGGCGTGTTGATCGAAATTGCGGCGCAGCATCCGCTTCGGGACGGGGCAAGGCCCGGCAAGGAGTTTTGTAAGAGGCTGGATTTCGGTGCGAAGCTGTATTGCAATCTGCGCGGCGACGGGAAATGCGTGAAGATCTATATTCCCGGCAGCAGGCACAGATATAAGGGAAAAGAAGACAGTATTTCCCTGAGCGAGGCGGGGAAAAGGTATCTTGTGGAAAATGGTATTCCAGACGCCGATATTTTCGGGGACGAGATGAACCGAAAATACAAAGGTGAGGAGGGCGTCTATAATTCGGCGGACGAGTGTTTTGTCGGTGCGCAGATCTTCAGGAGCGAAGGGGATTTCGGCAGGATGATCACGGTCTGCTCGCCTGTACAGGCGCTCAAAAAACAGCTCTTCTATATAGAAAACGGTATTTTGGCAGAATGTTTTGCCGTTCCCGCGGCAAAGATGTTCCACGATCCCGTTTACGAGGCGCTGGAAGTTATACCCGAGATCCTTTACAGAGATCATTCGTGGCAGGGTGCAGGATCCGTGCAGGCAAAGCGCTCGCGCGAAGAAAGAAAGCCGACAGGCGGCTCCGCTCTTTCATGAACAGGTAAAAACACGCAAAAGCGCGGGAAAAATGTTCATTTCTCTAAAAATTTGTTTGATATAAAATTGCAATTTTGCCTAAAGTGATGTATAATATATAAGGCATATTTTGGATAATCTAAGGCATATCGGAGGTTTTATGGATAAGATTACGTTGCTTCAAACGAGGCGTGCCAAGGTGCTTGCGGCGGAAGACGACACGAGAAAGATCGTTTCGGCTCTTACCGATCCCGAGAGCTTTGTGGAACTTTCCGGTTTCAGCTTTTCTAAAAATGATTTTTACGGAGAAGGCGCGGAAGGAGAAGGCGTTGTGACGGGCTTTGCCACGATCGACGGCTATCCCGTTTATGTCGTAGCGCAGAACGGCAAGGTTCTCAGCGGCGGCGTGAGTGCGGCGAATTGCGAGAAGATCATGAAATGTCTGAAACTTGCAGAGAAAAATTCGACGCCTGTCGTGTATGTTCTCAACAGTCTCGGCGTGCAGATCGGTGAAGGCGTCACTGTTTTGGAAGGGCTTGCGTCCGTTCTTTCGAAGGCGGCACGTCTGCACGGTGTTGTGCCGCAGTTTGCCGTCGTTGCAGGGGAAGTGTACGGTCAGAGCGCGCTTTTGGCGGCTTCGGCGGATTTTACTTTCTTCATGAAAGAAGGGGTGCTCGCGGCGAACAGTCCGCTCGTTATTTCCGCAAAGAGCGGGAAAAATCTTCCCAAAGAGGCGGTAGGCGGCGCAGCGGCGCTGGACAAGACAAATCTCGTTTCATTTGTTGAAGAGGAACTTTCTTCCGTCCGCGCGAAGATCGCAAAAGTGCTCGATGTTCTGCCCTTCTGCAATGCGCTCGTCGTCGAAAACGGTGCGGATCTCAATGCGACCGCGCCTGCGCTCAATCAGTCTTCGGACGCACAGTCTCTGATCGAAGCGGTGTTTGATGCCGAGTCCTATGTGGAATTTGGTCAGAGTGCGAAAGAGGTGCGCTGTATCCTCGGAAGGGTGGGCGGCATTTCTGTCGCGGCGGTCGTATTTGACGCAGAAAAGGGCGTCGAACTGGATGCCCTGAACGTCGCAAAAGTCAATTCTTTTGTGGAATTTGCGGGATATTACGATCTGCCTTTCGTGACTTTTGTCAATACGCTCGGGCTTCGTGCGGACCTTTGCGCAAACAACAGCGCGGCGATGAAAAATATCTTCAAATACATGGAAAATTTTGAACTTCTCGAAAATGCAAAGATTTCCGTGGTTTATAAAAAAGCTGTCGGGCTCGGATATACGCTGTTTGCGGCAAAATCCATGGGGTTTGATTACAGCTATGCGTTTGCCGACGCGAAGATCGCGCTTTTCGACGATGTGCAGGGCGCCGAGATCGAGTTTTCGGGAGAAAAAGCGGACAAAGCAAAGCTCGCCGCAAAGTATGCGGACGAAAATTCCGACCCCATCAACGCCGCGAAGAACGGTTATGTGGACAACATCATCGAGCCGCAGTTCGTCAGACAGTATCTCGTCGCGTCCTTGCAGATGCTCTTGAAGTAAGGAGGCGTTCATGGCTGAGACGTTGTTCAATTTATTGGCGGAAAAACCTGATGTTTCCACCGACGGTTATCCCATCAACTGGCTGGGGATCGGCGAAGGGCTGATTTATGCGCTCCTCGGATTTATAGTCACGTTCATCGGGATCGTCATTCTGATCTTTTTCGTATGGCTGTACGGCAAGATCATCCGCGGCGTAAGGGGAAAGCTCGCGGCAAAGAGGGCGGCGCCTGTTGACGACAGCGCGAAAGCTGTTGCGGCAGATGAAGAGATACCCCTCGAAACAAAACTCGCGATCATCGCTGCGATCTCCGCATACTATGAAGGAGAAAAGGCGGATTGCGGATTCAAAGTAAAGAGAATAAAGAGATTATAAGGAGAAATTACGATGCGTAAATTTATTGTCACTATCGAAGGTAAAAGCTATGAAGTCGGCGTAGAAGAAGTCGGCGCGGGACAGGCGCCCGCAAGTGTTGCGGCGGCTCCCGCACCCGTACAGCCCGTTCAGGCGGCGCCCGCGGCGGCTCCCGTGAGCGGTGAGAAAGTACTTTCTCCTTTCCCCGGGCTCATCAAAAAGCTTTTGGTCAGCGAAGGCGCAACGGTCAAAAAAGACCAGCCTGTTCTTGTGCTTGAAGCGATGAAAATGGATAACGACATCACGGCTCCCTGCGACGGAAAAATTTCTTTCAAAACTGCTGTGGGAAGCAACGTCGAAACGAACGCGGTGCTGGCGGTGATCGGCTGAACAGGGTGGTAACATGCAGGCAAATTTACTGGTAAATTTTAAGGATATGTTCGTGAACTTATGGGAGTCATCCGGTCTTGCCAACGGAGATTGGCAGAACTATGTGATGATCGCCGTATCGTTCGTGTTGATGTATCTTGCGATCGTAAAGAAGTTTGAGCCTTTGCTCCTGCTTCCCATTGCGTTCGGTATGTTTCTGATCAACATACCTGGCGCAAAGGAAGTGATCTGGATCAAAAATGAAGGCCAGGCGGATGAGTCGTGGGGACTTTTGCGGTACCTCTATATGGGGGTAGACAAAGTCATCTATCCTCCGCTCATCTTCCTCGGGATCGGCGCCATGACGGACTTTGGTCCTCTGATCGCCAATCCGAAAAGCATGCTGATCGGCGCGGCAGCTCAGCTCGGCGTGTTCATTACTTTTGTCGGAGCTTTGCTTCTCGGATTCGATGCGGCGGCTGCGGCATCCATCGGTATCATCGGCGGCGCTGACGGCCCGACGGCGATCTACCTTACGCAGGCGCTTTCCAAATTCACGAACGAAGACCTGCTCTCGACGATCGCGATCGCGGCGTATTCGTATATGGCGCTCATTCCGATCATTCAAAAACCGATCATGAAACTGTGCACGACCAAAAAGGAACGTGCTATCAAGATGAAACAGCTGCGCGAAGTTTCCAAGATCGAAAAGATCCTGTTTCCGCTTCTGGTGACGTTGGTTGTCGGTCTTTTGCTTCCCGATGCGATCCCGCTCCTCGGTATGCTCATGCTCGGGAACCTCATGAAAGAAAGCGGCGTTGTCGACAGGCTCTCTTCGCAGGCGCAGAACGGTCTGATGAACACGATCACGATCTTCCTCGGATTGTCCGTCGGCTGCAAGGCAATCGGCACGACCTTCCTGCAGTTGCAGACCCTTTACATCATTGCTCTCGGTCTCTTTGCGTTCTGTTTCGGCACGGTGGGCGGACTCGTGATGGCAAAAATCATGAACAAGCTTTCCGGAGGAAAGATCAATCCGCTCATCGGTTCAGCAGGTGTTTCTGCTGTCCCCATGGCGGCGCGAATATCCGAAGATGTCGGCAGGGAATCGGATCCGAGCAATCACTTACTGATGCACGCGATGGGACCGAATGTCGCGGGCGTTATCGGATCTGCGGTTGCGGCGGGCTTTTTGCTTGCATGTTTCGGCGGCTGAGCGATTCAGCGTCAACGTTATAAAGTGGGATTGCAATCGCAGGCAGGTCTTGCGATTGCGTTTAAAAATAAATTTTAAGGCTTTCCGTCGGTACGGGAAGCGTGTTATCAAGAATCAGGAGAACGATCATGGCAGATAAAACAAAGAAAAAGGTGTTGATCACCGATACGATCCTCAGGGATGCGCATCAGTCGCAGGCGGCTACGCGCATGAAGATCGAAGAGATGATCCCCGTTTTGGAACAGCTTGATGATATCGGATATTATTCTTTGGAAGCATGGGGCGGCGCGACGTTCGACTCCTGCCTTCGCTTTCTGAACGAGGATCCCTGGGAGCGCCTTCGCACGCTGAAAAAATATCTGAAAAAGACGCCCATCCAGATGCTCCTGCGCGGGCAGAACCTGCTCGGTTACAGGCATTATTCGGACGACGTCGTGGAGAAATTTGTCGCAAAGTCCATTGAAAACGGCGTAAAGGTCGTGCGCGTATTTGATGCTTTGAATGACCCTAGAAATCTGGAAACTTCAATGAAAGCGATCAAAAAATACGGCGGCGTTTGTGAGGCGGCAATCAGTTACACGACCAGTCCCGTGCATACGACGGAGTATTTCGTAAAACTCGCCAAAGAATTGGAAGGAATGGGGGCAGACAATATCTGTATCAAGGATATGGCGAACCTGCTTCTTCCTTATACGGCATTTGATCTTGTTTCCAAACTCAAAAAGGAACTCAAACCCGGAACGAAAGTGCATCTGCACACGCACAATACGGCGGGTACGGGCGATATGGTCAACCTCAAAGCGATCGAAGCGGGGTGTGATATTGTCGATACCGCGCTCTCTCCGCTCGGGAACGGAACGAGCCAGCCTGCGACGGAACCTCTTGTTGCGACGCTCAAAGGCACGCCCTATGATACGGGCATTGAGATCGAAAAGCTGCTTCCCATCGTCAACCATTTCAAGACGGTCGCCGACAGGCTCAAAGCGGATGGGTTCCTCTCGCCGAAGGTGCTTTCCATCGATATCAACGCGCTTATTTATCAGGTGCCGGGCGGAATGCTTTCCAACCTGATCTCTCAGCTCAAACAGCAGAACAAGTCGGATAAGCTCGGAGAAGTGCTTGCGGAAGTTCCGAACGTTCGAAAAGACTGCGGATATCCTCCGCTTGTTACGCCTTCCAGCCAGATCGTCGGCACGCAGGCGGTGCTCAATGTCATCAGCGGCGAGCGCTATAAAATGGTCACAAAGGAGTTTAAAGGGCTTTTGCGCGGCGAATACGGCAAACTGCCTGCCGAACCGGATGCCGCCATCGTTAAAAAATGCATCGGCGATGAAAAGCGCATCACTTACAGACCTGCGGACGACCTCAAACCCGAGTATGACCAGTTCAAACAGGAGATCGCCGACTATATGGAGCAGGAAGAAGACGTGCTTTCCTATGCCGTGTTCGGACAGGTCGCGCTTAATTTCTTTAAGTGGCGCAAAGCGCAGAAGATCGGCGTGGATAAAAACATGGCTGAAAACGCGGATAAGGTATATCCCGTCTGATTACGGCACTGACGCATTGCTTGTTGCAAATGTATTTGCCGTCTTTTTGGTCATTGAACTGAATATGTCAAAAATGTACAAAGGCGAAAGCGCAAATGCGCTTTCGCCCTTTGACGAAGTGGAGACGCCTTTTGTGTCGTAAGCGTATAGGGCGCGAAGACGTGTTTATCCGAATGGATCTGAAGCGATCGGATCATGTAAGCTCAAAGACCGAAACCGCGCATGAAAGAGGAGGTGTCGCAATGAAAAACGTGATCGTCGTGGGTGCGGGAGCCTCCGGGTTGATGGCGGCATATACTGCCGCAAAGAACGGCAATCGCGTCGTCGTACTGGAAAAAAACGAAAAAGCGGGCAAGAAGCTCTATATAACGGGGAAGGGCAGATGTAATCTGACCAACGATATTCCGCCGCAAGACTTTTTGCAAAATGTTGTGACCAATGCGAAGTTTCTGACGGGGTGCATTCATAAATTCCCCCCGAGCGCACTCATGGAGATGCTGGAAGAGGGCGGACTTCCTCTGAAAGTAGAGCGCGGCGGCAGGGTGTTTCCGCTTTCGGACAAGGCGAGCGATGTCACGGCGTGTCTTTTGCGTTATTGTCAAAAAGAAGGCGTCATTTTTCATTTTGGCGAGAAAGTCGTGAAAATCGAAGTTATAGATAGTATTATGTCAGGCATAATCACCGATAAAACGCGTTATGATGCCGATTGTGCCGTGGTCTGTACGGGCGGCGTGTCCTATCCGCTTACGGGAAGTACTGGCGACGGGCTTGTTTTTGCGTGTCAATGCGGTCTGGAAACGGTGCCTTTCCGCGCCGCGCTCTGCGGCATCGTCTGCCGCATGGACGGGCTTTCCGAATTGCAGGGGCTGTCTTTAAAAAATGTGCGCGTGAGCGCTTGCGCCGGCGGTAAGTGTATTTCCTCCTTTTTCGGCGAGATGCTTTTCACGCATTTCGGGATCTCGGGCCCTTGCGTGCTTTCCATGTCCAGCGAGATCAACAAAACGGATATGCGTTCGCTGAAAATTTATATCGACCTCAAACCCGCGCTGGATGCGGATACGCTCGACAAACGGGTTTTGCGCGATTTTTCCAAATACGCCAACAAGCGGCTGAAAAACGCACTCACCGATCTTTTGCCGCAAAAGCTGATCTTGCCCGTGATTGAGGCGAGCGGTTGCGACGCGGAAACGCCTGTGAATTCGCTGACGAGAGAGTCGCGCGCGGCGCTTGTCGGAACGCTCAAAGCGTTTCCGCTTTTGCCCGTTTCCCTTCGCCCTATGGAAGAAGGGATCGTGACGGCGGGCGGCGTTAATGTCAGGGAAATCGACCCGAAGACGATGGAAAGTAAAAAAATCAAGGGACTGTATTTTTGCGGCGAGACACTGGATGTCGATGCATATACGGGAGGGTTTAATTTGCAGATCGCCTTTTCGACCGGATACGCGGCGGGCAGTTCGATTTTCTGATCGCGCGGCAAAAGATCGTCGTGCAGCGGTGTCAAGGGATATCGGCTCGTAAAAGCCGACGGGGAAATATTCGGACGGTTGTGCGTCATTTATATTGTCATTTATATTTTTATAAATATTAAACGAAGTGATCGGTGCGGCGCGCAGAGATGTCGGAGTGCTGATCGGTCAAATAAACCAAAAGGAGAAGAGTATGAGAGCGATACGCGGAGCGACGACGGTTTCGGCAGATCGGGCGGAGGAAATACGGTCAGCTGTTCAAGAACTATTGACGGAGATATGCGTTCGAAACGGGCTTTCCGAAGGAGAGATGATCTGTATTCTCTTTTCCAATACAGGGGATATCCGTTCTTTTTATCCTGCGAAGGCGGCGAGAGAAGCGGGGTTCGCCTCCTGTGCGCTGTATTCTTCGGCGGAGCCTGAGATCGAAGGAGCTTTGCCGCTCTGTATTCGCGTTATGATCTTGGCGGAAGGAGAGGAAAAGCCGCGCCATGTTTATCTGAAAGGAGCGGCAAATCTTCGCAAAGATCTGAAAAAGTTTGCGGTCGCACTGGACGGTCCTTCGGGGAGCGGGAAAAGCACGGTCGCCAAACTGCTTGCCAAAGAACTCGGGATCCTGTATCTGGATACGGGGGCGATGTATCGTGCCTGCGCGCTTAAAGCGCTCCGCGAGAATTGTTCTTTTGAAGAGTCGGCCGTGGAGGCGCTGATGGAAAATCTCGTGCTTGAGATACGTTACGAAGGCGGTGCGCAGCGTACCGTTCTCGACGGAAAAGATGTGTCGGAGGAGATCCGCCGCCCCGAAGTTTCGATGGCGGCGTCGAAAATTTCCGCTTTTTCCTGTGTCAGGAAAAAACTCGTGGAAATGCAGCAGAAGATCGCGGAAGAGCAGTCCTGTGTGCTGGACGGGAGAGATATCGGAACGACGGTGCTGCCGCGGGCGGAATTCAAATTTTTTGTGACGGCTGATTCCGCGACGCGTGCCGCGCGGCGCGGGAAAGAACTTGAAGCGAAAGGTTTTTCGGTCGATCTCAAAAAGTTGCGTGAAGAGATCGAGGAGCGTGACAAAAACGATTCGACGAGAGAGCATTCTCCGCTCAGGATGGCTAAGGACGCGGTGCTTGTGGACACTTCGAATATGTCCGTGGACGAAGTCATTGCGTTTATTAAAAAGAAAATGCAGGAAAAAGTGTGAGGTCATAAATGTATAAATTTCTGAAAGGACTTATGATCTTTCTGACGCAGATCATACACCCTTATAAACTCATCGGCAAAGAGAAGGTGAAAGACGGCGCGTGCGTGCTTGTGGGCAATCATTTCAGACTTTGGGATATCGTCCACATGGCGAACACGACGAAAGAAAAGGTGCATTTCATCACCAAGCAGGAGCTTTATAAAAGCAAGTTTCTGGCATACCTTTGTAAAAAAGTGGAGGCGATCCCCGTGTCTCGCGACGGACAGGACGCGAAGGCGATCATGATGGCGCTCAGGTATCTGAAAAAAGGTGAAAAGATTTCCATGTTTCCCGAGGGGACGAGAAACAGGACGGATGCGGAATTGTTGCCGCTCAAAGGCGGTGCGGCGCTCTTTGCCATCAAGGCAAAGGTGCCCGTGTATCCCGTCATGTCTATCGGCAAGACAAAATATTTCAGGCGCACGCCGATCGTGGTCGGGGATCCCATCGATCTTTCGGAATTTTATGACGTGAAGATGACGTCGGAAGATTACGAGCGGGCGGAAGAAATTGTGCGAGAGAAAATGCTTTCCGTCATGCGCGGCTATATTTGCAAACGCGAGGAAAAAAAGGCCGCAAAAAAGAAGAAGAAAAAGGCGGCAAAATAATATGCTCGTGACGGTGGCAAAACACAGCGGATTTTGCAGGGGCGTGCAGTTTGCGGTGGATACCGCGCTTGGTATATCTCCCGAAAACACCTATATTCTGGGCGAGCTCATACACAATCCCGTCGTGACGGAAGAGGTCGCAAAGCGGGGTATCGTGACAGTGGAGAGTGTGTCCGAAGTGCCGGACGGCGCGACCCTGATCCTTCGTTCTCACGGAGTGGGGGCGGCAATTTACGGCGAATGTGAGAAACGGGGCATCCGCGTCGTCGACTGTACATGCGCTTTTGTACGTCGCATTCAGAAGATCGTCAAAGAGCTTGCTTTGACGGATAAAACGATCGTGATCACGGGCAGGTCGACGCATCCCGAAGTGATCGGATTGAACGGCTGGTGCGGGGAGCGGGCGGTGGTCATCGACAGCCCCGACTCACCGCTGATAAGTGAACTTGCGGACAAAAATGTCGCGATCGTCAGCCAAACCACCTTTTCAGAGGAAAAATTTGATAAAATTATTAAAAATATTGAAAAAGTATGCAAAAAAACAGTTGAGATTTTCAAAACAATTTGTTATACTACTAAGGAGCGTCAGAGGGAAGCGGCAATGCTTTCCGAACAATGCGATGCGATGATCGTGCTCGGCGGTGAAAACAGCAGCAACACCGAGAAATTGTACGAGATATGCGCGGCGCGTTGCAGGAATGTGTTTCGTATCGCGGGCGCGGACGGTTTTGAGCCGCAAAAAATAAAAAATTTTAAAAATGTAGGCATTGTGAGCGGTGCTTCCACGCCGCTTGCGCAAACGCAGGAGGTTCTTTTTAAGATGGATAACAACACGGAAGTAAAAGCAACGAACGAAATGGAAGAAGTCGTTGCCCAGATGGATAACGGACAGTCAAAATTAAAGAAGGGGCAGCTTGTTACTGCGATCATATCTTCGGCGAACGACGAAGGCGTGGCTGTGTTGTTACCGTTCTTCAAAAAGGAAATTTTGCTCGAAAAAGACGAGATCGAATGCGAAGAATATAAAGCCGAAGATTATGCTGCAAAAGTCGGCGAAGAGATCGAGGTCATGGTCGTGAGCGCGGCTAACCCCGTCAAGCTTTCCCAGAAGATCATTTCCCAGATCAAAGAGGAAGAGAGCAAGATCGCTGCCATCGAGGCGGGCGAAGAGTTCGACGTCGTTTGCAGCGGATTCAACAAAGGCGGCCTGACCGCTTCCATGGGTACTTACTCCGTGTTTGTTCCCGCGAAAGAGATCAGGATGGGTTATGTGAAGGAGCTGGACAAATATGTCGGCAAAAAGCTCCGTCTCAAAGCGCTGGAGATCAAAAAATCCGATCGCAAAAAAGAGATCATCGCGTCTCAGCGCGTGATCCTCGAAGAAGAGAGGGCGGCTCGCGATGCGGCGAAGGCTGAAAAAGAAGCGGAATTCTTTGCGAACATCCATGTCGGCGACGTTGTGGAAGGCAAAGTGGAGCGCGTGACCAACTTCGGCGCATTCGTTTCCGTCAACGGTTTTGATTGCCTCGCGCACATTTCCGATCTTTCCTGGTCGGGTGTCAAAAACGTTACCGACGTTCTTGAGATCGGCAAAAAATACGAATTCAAAGTTCTGAAGATCGACGAGGAAAACAAGAAGGTTTCCATCGGATATAAACAGTTGCAGCCTCAGCCTTGGGATCTGGTTGCGGACAAATATGCGGAAGGCGACGTCGTGCACGGCAAAGTTGTCCGTATCGTTCCTTTCGGCGCGTTCGTCGAGATCGAAAACGGCGTGGACGGTCTTGTGCACGTTTCGCAGATCTCTCACGAATGGCTGGAAAATCCTACTTCCGTTCTGAATATCGGCGAAGAGATCGACGCAAAGATCCTTGTCCTCGATCCCGCGAACAAGAAAATGACTCTCTCGATCAAGGCGCTTTTGCCTGAACCCGAGGTCACCAAAGTCCGTCCGAGGAGAGATGAAGACAAGGGCGGTGACAAACCGAGGAACAAGAAGCCTCGTCAGCCCAGAGAAAGCAGAGAAGACGGTGGGTTCAGAGAATGGACCGAAGGCGGAGTCGGCGGCGCTTCCATTGCGGAAATGCTGCAGAACAAAAACGATAACTAATAAAAACAGCCCCGCCGCAAAGCGGGGCTTTTGATTATAACGAGGTGTTAATATGGCTAAACAAGGAAACATTCAGATATCCAGCGAAAACATGATGCCGATCATCAAGAAGTGGCTTTATTCGGACAAAGACATCTTCTTGCGAGAAATTGTGGCGAACGGTGTGGACGCGATCACTAAATTCAGAAAGCTCATCGAAATGGGCGAAACCAAGGAAGACGCCGAGGCGCATTACTGCATCAAAATATCCGTGGACAAAGACGCAAAGACGCTCACCGTCGAAGACAACGGCATCGGCATGACCGAGGAAGAGGTGGAAAAATATATCACGCAGATCGCTTTTTCGGGCGCGGCTGATTTCCTTTCCAAATACGAAAAGGCGGGCGGCGACGGCATCATCGGACATTTCGGCCTCGGGTTTTATTCGGCGTACATGGTATCGGAAAACATCGAGATCTTTACGAAGTCTTACCGTGACGGTGCCGAAGGCGTGCATTGGGAATCGGACGGCGAGAGCACGTACACGATCGAGGCGTGCGACAAGGCGGAGCGCGGCACGAAGATCGTTATGCACATCGCGGCGGAAGAAAAGGAATTTCTCGACGAAGGGCGCATCCGTTCGCTCATCGAAAAATACTGCGCGTTCATGCCTTACGACATCTATTATAATTTTACCGGCAAGGACGACAAGGCGCTCAACGATACGCATCCGCTCTATCTGAAAAACCCGAAAGAATGCACGGATGAGGAATACAAAGAATTTTATCGCAAGACGTTCCATGATTTTCAGGATCCGCTGTTCTGGATCCATCTGAACATGGAATATCCGTTCCGCCTGAAAGGTATTCTGTATTTCCCGAAAGTCAAGAGCAAGGTCGAGCTGGAACGCGGCAAGGTAAAACTGTATTGCAATCAGGTCTACATCGCTGACAACATCAAAGAGGTCATTCCCGAATTTCTCACGCTGCTCAACGGCGTGATCGACTGTCCCGATATCCCGCTGAACGTGTCGCGGAGCTTCCTGCAGAACGACAGGCAGGTGCAGAAGATCTCCCGCCACATCACAAAGAAGGTCGCCGACAAGCTGACGGGGCTTTTCAAGACAGACCGCGAGAAGTTTGAGCAGTGCTGGAACGACATTTCCGTTTTTGTGAAAGTCGGTTGCATCAAAGACGAGGATTTTTATTCCAAAGTCAAAGAGATCATCGTCTATAAAGATCTGAATGGCAAATATGTGAGCCTTCAGGAGTTTCTCGGCAAGGACAAAGAAGCTCCTGCAAAGGAAAAAGAGGACGACGAAACGAAAGCGGACGGCGCATCTGCTGACGGCAAAGAAGAAAGCGGTGCATCCGCAGAGGGCGAAAAGAAAGAAGAGGAAAAACCTTCCACCGTGTATTACGTTTCCGATGAAGCGGGGCAGGCGCAGTATATCGATCTTTTCAAAAACGTCGGGCTCAATGCTATCGTGTGCGACACGTTTGTGGACACGCATTTTGTAAGTTTTCTTGAATACAAAGAGCCGACCAAATATCGATTCCTGCGCATTGATGCGGATGTGGACGGCGCGCTCAAAAATGCGGAAGGCGGAAATGCGGAGGAAGATAAGGCGCTTGTCGATGCGTTCAAGGCATCCCTGAAAAACACGAACATTGCCGTGAAAGCGGAAAAATTCAAGGACGAGGCGGTGCCCGCGATCATCAACGTTTCGGAGTTTTCAAGAAGATTCGGCGAAATGAATTCGTTTTACGGGCTTGCGGGAGCCGATGCGGACAGGGATATGACTTTGATCGTCAATACTGCAAATCCCGTTATAAAGGCGTTCACGGGCCTTGACGCGGACAAACAGAAATTTGTCGCCGATCAGGTGTACTATATGGCTATGCTTTCCTATAAAAAACTCTCGCCCGAAGAGATGAAAGCGTTTGCCGCGAACAACCTTACATTACTGAAAAACTTTGTTGGCTGAAAAGCAAAGCCGAAGCAAAGACGAAAAAACAGCGCAGGCGCGGTCCATTTGATATCTTTTGAAGAGGATCCGCCGGACGAGAGGCGCCCTGAAAGCAAAACTGCTTTCAGGGCGCTTTGCCATATCGAGGGCGCTTTGTACGGTGTGCCTTTGTGCCGTTCAAATGTTTTTGCGGGGAAATTATTCAATATGATTGCATAAATGTATAGAATAGTGTATAATAATCCCATGAAAGTCGGAATTTTGTGCAACAGACAGACAAAAAAATTTTTACCTATCCGTGACGGGCTATTCAAGGCGTTAGAAGTGCGCGGAGTCGGGTATGAGACGTATTATGCGCCGCAGGAGATCGCAAGTCCCGATATTCTTGTCGTTTTAGGCGGTGACGGAACAATTCTCAAAGCGGCGATTGAAGCGGGTATTCGCGGCATCGATCTGCTGGGGATCAACTCGGGCAACCTCGGCTTTCTGACAGAGTTCGAGGGGGAGCAGCTGGAAAAAGCGGCGGAACTCATCTGCGGCGGGTACGAAACGGAGCAGCGGAGCGTGCTGGAAGTTTCCGCGTCCGGCAAGAAATTTTATGCGCTGAACGAAGCGGTCTTTCAAAGGCGGTACGAAGAGGGGGCGGACGATCATGTCGTGGCGCTCACAGCGGAGATCGACGGAAAACAGGTGGATAAATTTGTCGGCGACGGTATCATCGTAAGCACGCCCACGGGGTCTACGGCGTACTCGCTATCGGCGGGCGGACCAATCCTTACACCGGACATCAGCGCGTTTATCCTCACGCCCATCTGCGCACATTCTCTGCATAACCGCCCGATCGTGTATTCCGATACGAGCAAAATGCGTGTCGATCTTTCTGATGTGGAGCGCAGCGTTTCGCTGTTCTGTGACGGCGCGTTCTGCGGCGCGTTCGGAAAGACGGACGAGGTTTTTGTGCGCAAGGCGGATTTTAATGTGCGGTTTATCAAGAGCAAAGACCATAATTTTTTCGATAAGCTTCTGTTCAAGCTGAACAAATGGAGCGGACAAAAGGGAGAAAACGTATGATGAGAAGCGGAAGACATGCGGCTATACTTGACATCATTTCAAAAAAGGAGATCGAAACGCAGGAAGAACTCTGCGACGAACTCAATCAGCTCAATTACAGCGTAACGCAGGCGACGGTCTCCCGCGATATCAAGGAGCTGCGTCTTTTCAAGGTCGCGGGGACGAGCAAAAAATATAAATATGCGTACATCGACGAGGGGAACAACAAGATCTCACCGAAGATGCACAACCTGTTCCGCGAATGCGTGCTTTCCATCCGCAGTGCGCTCAATCAGGTCGTCGTGAAGACTCTCCGCGGGAACGGCAGCAATGCGGGAATGATCGTGGATAAACTCAATTTTCCCGAAATCGTAGGTTCGATCGCGGGGGACGACACTCTTCTCATTGTCGCCGAAGACGAAGAGAAGGCAAAGATTGTCGTGGAAAAACTCAACGAATTTTTGAAGTGACGGGATATGCTGGAAAAACTTACCGTGAAAAACGTCGCACTCATCGAGCGCGCGGAGATCGAATTTTCAAAGGGGCTGAACGTCCTCTCGGGTGAAACGGGCTCGGGAAAATCTGTCCTTCTCGACAGCATCAATTTTGTGCTCGGCGCGAAGGCGGATAAAAACATGATCCGATACGGAGAGCAGGAGTGTGTCGTAACGGCGGTATTTTCCGCGGAAGACGGCAAGGTCGAGGACGTGCTCGCGGAAATGGACGTCGAAGCGGACGATCAGATCGTCATCACACGCAAATATCGTGCGGACGGGCGCGGGGATATCAAAGTCAACGGTTGTCCCGTCAATGCCTCTATGCTTCGGAAGATCACTTCGCGTCTTGTCGACGTGCACGGACAAAGCGAGCATTTTTACCTTCTGAGCACGGCGCATCAGCTCGAAACAATAGACAGATATGCGGGAGATCGCATTTTACCTGTGAAAGATGAGCTTAGATTGTTCGTGGCGGAGCGCCGTGAGATTAACGAGAGGCTGAAAGCGCTGGGCGGCGACGAGTCGGAGCGCGGGCGTAGGCTGGATATCCTGCGTTTTCAGGCGGAAGAGATCGACAGAGCGCAGCTTCGCGAAGGAGAAGAAGAGGAACTGATCGCAAAAAGGCTGATCCTTTCCAATGCTGAAAAGATCCTGGCGCGCCTTTCGGAAGCCGCGGAATTTCTTGGAGGCGACGGCGCGGCGGTCGATTCGCTCGGCGGAGGCAGGCGTGCCCTTTCGGAATTGGCGAGGTTCGGCGAGGAATATCGCTCTCTTTCCGAGAGATTGGAGAGCCTTGTTGCGGAAGCGGAAGATATTTCCGAGAGTTTGCGCTCCATTGCGGACGATTTTTCTTATGATGAGCAGGAAGCGGAAGAGGTCGAGAATCGGCTGGATCTCATCAAAAGTTTAAAGAAAAAATACGGCAGGGATATTTCGGAGATCTTTGCGTTTCGCGAAAAGGTCGGTCAGGAGATCGAACTTTTGGAACATTGCGATGATGAGTTTGCGAAATTGACTTCGCTTGCCGAAAAGAATGCGAGCAAACTGTCCGCCGCCTGCGCGCGCCTTACGGTACTCAGGAAAAAAGCGGCGGAGGAGTTTTGCGGCAGAGTAGAAAACGAGCTGAAAACGCTGAACATCAAAAATGCGCGTTTTTGCGCGGTGTTTGCCGAATACGGAGAACAAGAAGCGATGCGCGCTTCCGAAAACGGAGCGGACAGCGTATGTTTTTATTTTTCGGCAAATGCAGGGGAGCCTCTTAAACCTTTGGATAAGGTCATAAGCGGCGGTGAAATGAGCAGGCTCATGCTGGCGATCAAAACGCAGATGTCTGGGCTGAATGAGATCGAAACATATATTTTTGACGAGATCGACGCAGGCATCAGCGGGAATACGGCGAAGGTAGTATCGGAAAAATTTGCTGACATTGCCTCGCAAAAACAGATCATTGCCGTATCTCACCTCGCACAGATCGTTGCGATGGCTGATAAGAATTTTCTCATTTCCAAACATGAAACGTCGCAGGGTAAAACATTGACGGATATTGAGAGTCTGGACGGCGAATCGCTTCGAAAGGAGTTGACGCGTCTTCTCGGCGGCATGGAAAACAGTGAAGCGGCGAAGGATCTTGCCGACGAGCTTGTGCGATCGTGCGCGGCATATAGGCGCGAGAAATGAAAATGTGTTTGAATCAAAATTTTTTGGCTAAAAGGAAAAGCTCTCCGTCTCAAGGACGGAGAGCTTTTCAGCTTGGCCATTTCAAGGCAGTGTGCGATCAAAAAGAAAAAAACGATCGTTCTGCATCGTGGTTGTAAAAAACGAACGCCCCGCTTAAAGGCAGGGCGCCGGGTCTTTAATTTTCGTTCTTTTTGATAAGCAGGTTGATGTTTTTGATTGCAAACATGAGTTCG